>JAHACE010000117.1 GCA_018376005.1 Atopobium sp.
AGGGGAGAAGACCGTTACTCAATGACGCTTCTGGCAACCTCAGATAATCCTCATTTTGTTGCTTCTCGTTTTGAGGTGGATTATGAGGGCATCACCTACACCGCTGAAACGCTCAGAAGATTGCGTAAGGTATATCCCTCTAACGTTGAATTTTTCTTTATTACTGGTGCAGATGCAATTGCTGATATTGTCACCTGGAAAGATGCACAGACCGTAGCTGAGCTTGCTCACTTTGTTGCTGCAACACGTCCTGGTTATGAGCTGAGTCGTGCTCAAAAGGTTATTGCAGACTCACCTTATGACTTCAAGGTAACCTATCTTGAGGTTCCCGCACTAGCAATCTCATCAAGCTACTTGCGTAGTAGAGTTCAAAATGGTCAGAGCCTCAGATACCTGACTCCCGATTCAGTTACAGGCTACATTCATAAGCATGGACTTTACGGCGCTGATACAACTCCGCTCAATTAAGCGGTAAAGCCAAAACGACCCGCTGCTCAGGTTGATATACGCTCGTAGCAAGGCGTGTCAAACAGGTAGAGATTAGGCTTGACTCAATATTTTGTAGGACATAATGGAAAGAACACTTATAGCAAAAGATATTGTCTACTCCGCAGAACAACATGAAGAGTCATATGTATCACAAGAACCCTAAGCGTTTTGCGCATTCTATCTCTGTGGGACATTGTGCAGAAACGCTTGCGCAGGCTTATGGTGCAGATATGTTGAGCGCTCGTGTTGCAGGTATTTTGCATGATTGGGAGAAACTTCTTCCTGATGCAGAAACCATTGAACTGGCAGAGCGCTTTCGTATCCAGACGGAAGCTCCTTATCAGAAAATTGTTGGACTCTTACACGGTCCTCTCGCCGCAAAAACGCTACCAGCCATCTATCCTTGGCTTTCTGAGCAGATTCTCAGCGCCATTCAGAAGCACACTGCGGGCGACCGTCAGATGAGCAAGCTAGACAAAATCTTGTACGTAGCTGATCTTATTGAGCCTCTGCGTCCAAACTTTACATCGGTCGAAGAAGCAAGAAACGTATATTTACGTGGCGGTTCTCTCGATGAGCTTTATGAGACGGCGTTTTGTAGCGTTATGATGTATGTGATTTCATCAAGGAGTTATTTGTATCCAAACTCAATTGCCCTATACAATGAGATGATTGAGAAGACATCTAAGTAGCTTGGCTACATGAGAAAACGGAGAAATTCATGGCTGCAACTTCACTTGAGCTTGCAAAGACTGCTGCAATTGCTGCAGATCAGCACTGGTGGAAATGCTCGTTTAGCTGACGCTATTGTTGATGAAGTTCGCGAGAAGGTCACGGCAAATTGCGGCGTTCGTCCAATTTCTACTGAGGGTCGCGACGGTCTCAATTGGATTCTGATTGACTACGGCTCAGTTGTTGTTCACGTATTCCAGCCTGAGGTAAGGTCCTACTATCGTCTTGAGCGACTTTGGGCGGATGCTCCTCGTGTAGAGCTGGATATTGAGGGCGCTATGACTTCTGATATTCCTTATGCCGATCTTCCAGAGGATGCTTTGGCTCCAGCCTTTGAGCTTTCCGAGGATGATCTGGTAGACAATCTTCCAGAATCTGCTGATCCTACTGAGTAGTGCTGGTGTACTAGATTTGTTCGTTTTTGCCTGTAGGCATAGTGTCTGAGACGCGATGCTCAAAGCGTAGGTCTCTACCGTATTGCACAGCATCTGCACCAAATTTATCTTTGAGTTTATCGGTTACCTCGGAGAGATGACGTAAGTCACTCCGAGGTTTCTTTTTTGTTGTAGGCCCAGGGGCTGCGGCGTCAAACGTGTCATTAAATTGATCAAAAAGAGACGTTTGCACTGGTTTGGCATGCTCCTCATCTGAAAATGAGCTAATGCCAACGCCAAGCAGTCTTACTGGCTGACCTTCTTTCCAAATGGATGAAAGAAGACCAACGGCAATCTCTGCAAAGAGGTGCTCATCGTCAGTTGGAGTAGACATTCTTTTTTGAGCGGTATGAGACTCTGTTGCAGAGGCTTTTACCTTAAGCGTTACGGTATAACCTTGTAACTGTTTGCGGCGAAGACGTCTTCCTACAACTCCAGCAATGTGCCTAATAGCTTCTTCTATTTCTTGTTTATCAAACAAATCTGTTTCAAAGGTTCTCTCGTTAGAAACAGACTTAATGTCACGAGGCTGGGCAGCTTCATGAACTTCAGAGATCTCTTTTCCTTGCGCGCGCAAAATCATCTTTGAAGCTGTATTGCCAACAAGGGAAGTTAGGTATGTTGCATCTGCTCTTGAGAGTTCTCCAAGCGTTTTGATTCCTTGCTGATGAAGAGTTTTTGCCATAGCAGGACCAATGCCGCTCATTGCCTCAATGGGCAGTGGTGCTAGAAAGCGGCCCTCTGTACCAGGAAAGACCGCAGTAAGACCTCGAGGCTTTTCTTGTTCAGAAGCAATCTTGGCAATTGTTTTATTTGTTCCTAGTCCAATGGAGCAGGTAATACCTAGTGCTGCAACTTTCTTTTGTATGCGCTTACAAATTTCTAAAGGATTTTCTTTAGAAAATCTTCCAGGAGTAATGTCAAAAAATGCCTCATCAATAGAAACTTGTTCAACAAGGGGAGTCTCATCTTTGAGAAAACCCATAACAAGAGCACTCATTTCTGAGTATCTGTCATAACGTCCTGAAGTCCAAATTGCATGAGGACAAAGCCTTACTGCAGTAGCTGAAGGCATGGCAGAATGAACGCCATACTTTCTTGCTTCATAAGATGCGGTTGAAACAACGCCCCGTTTGTGAGGAGAACCTCCTACAATTACAGGTTTTCCACGCCACTCAGGATGATCAAGTTGTTCTACAGATGCAAAGAACGCATCTAAGTCAAGAAGGCCAATAGCCTTACCATGCCATTCAAAATCACACGATTTACGTGCGGTTTTATCTGATATGTTCTTTGACGTCTCCATAGATATAGTGTATACTTTTTACGTAAATAGAACAAGTGTTTCATACATAAATTACGAGTACTTTTTGAAGAGAACAAATTTATACTTTTCGAGGTTAACGCGTTGTTGTACACTTGTAACCCGATTTGTGGCTTTGCGGTGCAGCCCATCTAACATCCGAGGCACCGCTCGTATGGAGGAGTTTTCATTGGCAGTTAAGATTCGTCTGGCCCGTCACGGTGCCAAGAAGCGTCCGTACTATCGCGTAGTTGTCGCTGATGGTCGCATGCCTCGCGATGGTCGTTACATTGAAGAAGTCGGTCGTTATAACCCACTGACTAGCCCAAAGACGATTGATATCAACCTCGAGAAGGTTGACGAGTGGGTAGCAAAGGGCGCTCAGCCAACAAGCGCAGTTTCTCACCTCATTGAGATTGCTCGTACTGGTGCTCCAGTTGCAGAGAAGAAGACCAAGCTCTCCAAGAAGGCACAGGCAAAGGCTGCTGCAGCTGCAGAGGCTGCTGCTGAGGCTGCTGCCGCAGCTGCTGAGGAGTCCGAGGCTCCAGAGGCTGAGTAAATCGTGTCTGAATTCACAGAGCCCACTGAGGTAGACGCTGTCGATCAAGACATTCAGGAGATGCCTTCTGACAAGGTTGCTGACCTTGTTGAGTACATCGTTTGTGGTCTTGTCGATAATGAAGATGCTGTTGCACTCGACGTCACCGATCGCGAGGATGGAGCCTTGATTGAGGTTTCTTGCTCTGAGGAAGACGCTGGACGTGTCATCGGCCGCAAGGGTAGAACCATTAAGGCTATTCGTACTTTGGCTCGTGCTCTTGGCCAGCGTGTTGGCACCTCTGTTGATGTCGAGGTTGTAGGCTAATTTTGCGTAAACACTGGCGAGCAATTGCTCAAATTGTTAAAACGCATGGTAAAAGAGGGGAGGTTGTGACGGTTCCCGTTCACAGCCTTCCTTCTCTTATAGCTGAAGGCATGACAGTTGTTCCTGTTCCGCCTGCCGCTGAAGAGCTTGTGGGTAAAACGCTTCTGGTAGAAGAAGATTGTCTTCCAGAAAACTTTGGTCTGGTCAATGTTTCTCTGCTTGTGGGTAGAGAAGTACTTGATATAGAACATGGTTCTCTGGGTGAAATTTCAGAGGTTCTTATTGGACCCACACAAAATGTGTGGGTACTTGAGGGACCTTTTGGCCAGGTAATGATGCCTGCTGTTGATGAATTTATCAAAGAGGCTCCAGCTGAGGGTCCCATTACCGTCTCAATTCCTCAGGGTCTTCTTAGGTTAGGTGAGTAGCATGCGTCTAGAAACGCTCTCAGTATTTCCTGAGGTCTTCTCGCCCTATTTACATGCTTCTATTATGGGCAGAGCTCAAAAGGCAAACATTTTTGAGTTCTATGCACATGATTTGCGTGACTGGACACATGATAGGCATCGTACGGTAGACGACGCTCCTTTTGGCGGCGGACAAGGCATGCTTATGAAGCCTGCTCCCATCTTTGAGGCAGTTCGTGCAATTTCCGATCAAGCGGAACCTAAGCCCTATGTGGTGTTTTTCTCACCAGTTGGTAGGCAGTATTCTCAGGCAATTGCCCAAGAGCTTTCTGAAAAAGACCGCATTTTATTTGTCTGTGGCCGCTATGAGGGTATGGATGAACGCGTCTATGATCTGGCAGATGACGTAATTTCTATGGGAGATTACGTATTGACTGGTGGAGAGCTTCCTGCACTTACCGTTATTGACTCCGTTGTGCGTCTACTTCCAGGTGCGCTCGGCGATGAAATGAGCTCCCAAGATGAATCGTTTTCTGATGACGGTCTTTTGGAGTATGCTCAGTACACGCGACCATCAAATTTTGAGGGGCGAGAAGTTCCGTCGGTGCTTCTATCGGGAGACCATGGTGCTGTTTCGGTCTGGAGACGACGCTCCGCACTTGCTCGTACACGTGCTTGGCGACCAGACCTTCTTGAGACAGCTCAGCTCACCGATGATGATATTGCGTATTTAGCAGAACTTGATCAGCAATCTGGTGATGACGATGAGTAGTGGACATTCCAAAGTTTTTGAAATTTTTGAATACCTGGTAATTGTTGCTATTGCCGTTGCGCTGGCATTTTTTATCAGGACTTTTGTTGCTGAGGTGTATGAGGTTCCAACAGGTTCCATGCTCAATACCATTCAGCTGGGAGACCGCTTGGTAGGAGAGAAGCTTACCTATCGCTTTGGCGGTACTCCTCAAGCAGGTGATGTGGTTACCTTTACCAGCCCTCAAAACCCCGATACGCTTTTAGTGAAGCGCGTCATTGCCACAGCAGGTCAAACGGTTGATTTGCGTGACGGTGCTGTGTATGTTGATGGTCAGCTTATGGACGAGCCTTATACTGAAGGCAAGCCAACCTATTCTCTTGCGGATCGCAACGGTGCCGTAATTCAGAATTATCCGTATACTGTTCCTGCAGGTCATATTTTTGTTATGGGG
>JAHACE010000118.1 GCA_018376005.1 Atopobium sp.
ATTTCTCAGGGCAAACTCGATTCCATTTTGTCTAGCCGTCCTGAACAGCGCCGTGAGCTCATTGAAGAGGCGGCAGATATCTCTAAGCATCGCCGCCGCAAAGAGCGTGCGGAGCGCAAGATTTCTTCCATGGATGAGAATCTCACGCGAGCCAAAGTGGTTTCTCGCGAGATTACCCGCCAGCTTAAACCGCTTGAGAGGCAGGTAGACAAGGCTTCTCGCGCTAAAGATCTGTCTGCTCAGCTCAAAGATTTGACGGTTCAGCTTGCGGTTGATGACCTTCGTCAGCTGCAGTTTACGCATGGAAAGTTGGAGGCTCGCGCTAAAGAGGCAGAGGCTGCTATTGAGCTTGCACAATATCGTGCGGGCGAGAAAAACTGTGAGCTTGAAAAGCTCCAGTCACTTCTTGAGCAAAAGGGTCTCTTTGTTGGAGACTTGGGTGAGCAGCGCCGTCGCATGCAAGAGATTCTTGGTCGTATGGGATCTGACATGCGTCTTTTGGAGGAGAAGGGCAAGAACATGGTTTCTCGCCTTTCTGACACGCGTATGCAGCTTTCTGTGATGGATAAGCAGAAGGCTGACGCCGCAAAAGAGAATGAAGAGCTTTCTGGTCAGCTGGCAACAATTCGTGCAAAGGTTGCGGATCTGACGGAGAGCGTGAACGCGCTCCAAGAGGCGGCTAACCAGGCAATTGCCGAGCGTCGTGCTCTTGATGTAAAGATTTCTGACTGCACCGCGTCAGAGCGAAGTGCGCGCAATACCGCTGACAAAGAGACGCTTGCGTATGTAAAGCTTGAAGAGCAGATTGCTCATGCGCAGGTAGAAGATCAGATGTTTGAGTCTAGGTTGACTCAGATTACGGAAGCGCTTGAGATTGCTCGTGCTGCTCTAGAAGATAGTGGCGCTAAAGAAGCAGAGCTCACTGCGGCTCTTGAGAAAGCTCGTCAGGAGTCCGAGGCGTTTGTCGCTGAGATTTCTGAGCGCGCCTCTGCGCTTGAGGCGGCTCGCGAGGCAGAGCGCACTGCTCGCCAGGAGCTCTCAAGCAGTGAAGCTACGCTTGAGGCACTTCGTGCGCTTGATGTGGAAGTCCAAAAGGGAAGTCCTCTGGCAGAAAAACTTGTTGCGGATGCAGCAATCGCTTCTCTTGTTTCTGGCAGACTTGCTGATTATCTTGAGGTTCAGCCAGAGTTTGAGGCCCTTGTTGAGCAGCTTTTGGGAGAAGATCTTTCCGCGCTTGTTGTTGATAAGCAGCAAAACATTCAGACGCTCTTTGAGCGCGTTCAGACGCTTTCTGAGGATGGTAAGGCTACGTTGGTTGCTCTTTCTGACGCAACTCCAGCTCTTGCTGCGCCTGCACATACAACGTCTTTGCTTGAGCACGTATCCGCGCAGAAGGGTGCCGAAACTCTTGTGCAGGCACTCTTTGGTCACGTTTTTGTTGCTCAGAGTCTTGGTGGTGCCTACGCCGCTCGCAAAGTTGAGCCTCGCGGGCTTTATGCGCTCCCTGACGGCACGTTACTCTATCCAGACGGTCGTCTGGTCCTGGGACACGCATCTCAGGCTGAGGACGGCTCTCTTGAGCGTAAGCGTCGTATTCGCGAGCTTGAGGGTGCGCTTCCTGCCCTCAAACGCCATCTGGAGGCCGCGCGCTCTGCAGTTACCAATTGCGAGAATGAACTGGCTTCAGTTCGCGAGAAAAGCGCGCAGTCCAAGGGCGAGGTTGCTCGCCTCAACGGTGAGCTTACCTCTATTGCTGCGGAGCGAGGCCGTCTTGAGGGACAGGTTGCGTCTTCTCAGGCTGAGCTGAAGCAGGTGAGCACTTCTCGAGAGCAGGCCAAAGAGCGCGCTCAAGAGGCTCGTGCGCACATTGATGAGCACAAGCGTGCGGCAGAAGAGGCTAAGACTCGCATGGAGTCGCTAGCTTCGGAGCTTAAAGAGCTGCAGGACCAGCATGAGGATGCCATTCGCGCTCAGGGTAGGGCCAACCGAGAGCTTTCGGATGCAAAAACGGACCTCACTGTTGCAAAAGAGCGCGCAACGAGTATGGCTTCTCGCCAGGCAGAGCTTGAGAGGCGTCTGTCTCAGCTGGATGAGCAGCTTGCTGCTGCTAAACAGGCAACGCACGCGCTTGAGGTAATTAGGCTTCGCGTAGACCCGCTGCACAAGCGCTACGATGCTCTGCACCAGAAGGCGCTTGAGTGGGCGTCCAGGCTCAAGGATCGCGCGTCGTTGGCGGAGGCAGACTCTGAGACGCTGCGAGAGACCATCTCTGAGGCAAAAGACGCTGCTTCTGAAGCTGCGCTTGCGGTAGAAAAAGAGAAAGATGCCGCTAACCAGATTAGCGTTGAGATTGGTAAGCTTGAGGTTCAGGTTCAAAACGCCATTGAGGCCATTCTTGCCACAGGCGCCTCATTGGACGAGGCATTGACGCTTCCTGAGCCAGAAGATAGAGAGCAGGCAGAACGCCTTGCTGCGTCGCTCAAGAGTCAACTTGAGGCACTTGGTCCTGTCAACGCCGTTGCCATGGATGAGTACGAGCGCCTCAAAGAGCGCGCTGATTACATTAACGAGCAGGTAGCTGACTTAGAGGCCGCACGAACTTCTCTGAAGAAAATCATCTCGGCTATTGACCGCAAGATGCGTAGCCGCTTCCTTGTTGTCTTTGACCGCGTCAACCAGAACTTCTCCGAGATTTTCTCGATGCTGTTCCCTGGAGGTCATGCTCATATTGAGCTCACCGATCCAGACCATCTCTCCGAGACAGGTATTGAGATTGTGGCTCAGCCGCGCGGTAAGCGCATTACCAAGATGATGCTCATGTCGGGTGGCGAGAAGAGCCTCACCGCCCTGGCATTGCTCTTTGCTACCACTCAGCTGATTGTCATTTCTCACCAGAGGCGCACCATGGAGCAGGCGGACGTACTGTATGGTGTATCTATGCAGGCAGATGGTGTCAGCCACGTTGTCTCTCAGAGGCTTGATAAGACAACCGGAAAGGTAGTTGATATCTAATGGGCTTTATGGACAATCTTCGCCGCGGTCTTGAGCGTTCCCGTGAGACCTTAAGCGAAATCTTTTATATGGGCGGAGAGGTCACCGAAGACTTTTGGGATGACCTCGAAGACACGCTGGTTATGGGAGACATGGGCGCTGAGGTGGCAATGCGTGTCACCGACGACCTGCGTGAGCGTGCAGCGCGAGAAAATCTTATGCGCTCCGATCAGCTTCGCCGCGCCCTTGTAGAGCGCCTTACGGCAGAGTTTCCTGTTGCAGAAAGAGATCCTTTTACGGATACGCCCTCTATTGTCTTGTTCGTAGGCATTAACGGTGCTGGTAAAACTACCACTGTTGGTAAGATTGCTGGTCGCGCACATGCTAATGGCGTAAAGACTTTGATTGGCGGTGCTGACACCTTCCGTGCGGCTGCAATTGAGCAGCTACAGGTATGGGGAGAGCGTTCTGGCATTGAGGTAGTAACCAAAGAGCGTGGTGCTGACCCTGCAAGCGTTTGTTTTGAGGTTGTTGAGACTGCAGAAAAACAAGGCACTGAACTGGTGCTTATTGATACTGCCGGACGTCTGCATACCTCATCGGATCTGATGCGTGAGCTTGCTAAGGTTGTCTCGGTTACCAGAAAGCGCGCAGGGGATATTCCCGTGAGTGTTGTCTTGGTTATTGATGCAACTACTGGCCAAAACGGCCTTAATCAGGCAAAAGAGTTCAATGACGCCCTGTCTTTGGACGGTCTTATTGTTACCAAGCTTGATGGCACTGCAAAGGGAGGAATTGCTCTGGCAATTTCAAACCAGCTTAACCTGCCTATTTATCGTATTGGTGTGGGC
>JAHACE010000119.1 GCA_018376005.1 Atopobium sp.
GCGCTTGAGCTGCTCAGGGTTATGAGGATCAAGATTCTGAGCGTTTTTCACAAACTTGGAAATCTTCCAACCTTCTTTTTGGTCCTCGTAAATAAAGGTGTTGTCTAGGCCCAGCTCACGAGCAAGTCGAAGACCAGCCTCTTCAGCTGCACGATCAACGAGTTTCTCGGTACCAACACCTGGATGCCTGTAGACATACTCCTGAGCATCATCACCATATCCCACAATAAAGTGAGCAGATAAATTGGTAAGTCCCTGTTTTAGAGGATAGAAACCGTGGATATCCTTCTTCTGGCAATGAAGAACCGAGACAATGTTGTCAAAAATCTCTGAGTCGATGTTCTCAATAAATGCTGGGTCAAACTGACGAAGCTCATCAAGGGAATCAAACTCGTAAATAACACCGTCAGGATACTTTCTAATGGTCATGGAAAGCTCTTTGATATGACGGACGTAAATCTCTTCCCAGAGCATATCAACGGTTTCTGGCTTGTCGTAGACAGCCTCAAGAATATCTACAAACTTCTTTGAGAATTGCCTGTCAAAATAGACGTGACCAAGCATAATCCAAGAATTTGAACCGCCAATTTCTACGCCAGTAATACGTCCACCACGTCCCTCTTTAAGGCACCACTCATCAGTTTCTCCTGCAACATACGTTGCTGAGTAATAAGCCTCATAGACATAGTGTTCAAATGGATTCTGAGTAAAGTAGTCATCTGACGAGCAGATATACGTATTATCAAGCTGATCTTTCACATACCAAAGCGTAGAGTTGTTATTTCTTGTTGCATAATCTGGGTTAACAACAATCTTGACGCCATACTTCTCCTCCAGATAGAAGAAGTACTCCTTCTTATAACCCACAACAACGGTGATGTCAGTAATACCAGCTTCAAGCAACTGATGAATCTGGCGCTCGATCAGAACTTCTCCACGAACCTTCAGGACACCCTTTGGCTTCTCATATGAAATAGGTGCAAAGCGAGAAGACAGACCAGCTGCCATAATAATGGCATTCTTAACCTCATAAGGTTTCAGAGCTTCAAGACCCTTTGGTGTGATGAGTCCCTCTTCAATAAGACCCTGGTCCTCAAGCGTTTTTACTGCTGAATTAACTGATCCCAAAGAAAGCTCAGTTTCTTCTGCAAGCTGTCTCTGATTGAGCTTCTCGTCAGAAAGAGCAATAGTTTTTAATACAGAAAACACGTTATTTGTTAGTGCCACGGTTCCTCCAAATGAAGACCAATTAACTGCATGAATAAACTTTCGAACCAATTTACTCTAGTAATAATACTCATTTGTTCAAATTTATACAAGTATAAACATATTTTGAACATAATAACTTTAGAGGATTGCCAAAGGCTGCCAATCTAACAAAAAACGGCATCGGAGATGCCGTTTTGCCTTTTATGTATTGCTTTACAAGCGAGAAGTGCCTAGTAGGGACCAAAATCTAAACGCGCTGGATAGTGGTTTTTGCGCTTCTCAACTGGAGGCATCTGCATGTAATCGCCGTAAAGCATCCTAAGGAATTTATCATTTTGGTTAGGGAACGCTACTTGAATTCCGTCAAAGTCAAGCTTATCAACAGGAAAAACCTCGTCGATTGGATAGGTGTTCATAAACCTATTGGTATCGTGTAGGTAGGCAATTCTTTTTGTCTTAACGTGAGCAAAGCGGTTACGAGCTTCCTGCTCACGCTCATACATTTTCTGAGTAGAGAGATGTAGAAGTTTGCAAACTCCTCTACCCATAGTAACAGCTGCTTTTAAGAGCTTTCCTTTGATGCCGTCAGCCAAAATAACAGGACGAGGGACGTCAACTAAAATGCGCATATGTGACCAGAACCACGCGTCAAATGCCTGCTTCTGATATTCTTTCTCGTCATCTGAAACGTTATCAAAGCAGTAGACATCCAGGAAAATACCAAGATCAAGTGGAAGTGGAGCAAGTGCCTCTTCGCAGAACTGCGTACCCTTGAGCATAATGCGAGTGGTTGGGAATGGATAGTTGATGTCCCTCTCGGTATTCATGATTGAATACTTTTCTGACCACTCTTTGTCATAAATATCCAAAAGCTTGTTGAAGTCTTCTGCAGGAAGGCAGACATCGATATCATCATCCCAAGGAATAAATCCCTTGTGACGAAGAGCGCCAATGGCAGTGCCGCCAAAACCAAAATAGCGGATGTTGTTAGCCTCACAGGTATCAACGAAGTCCTTTAAAATCATCAGCTCAACTTGCTGAAGATGTTTGAGCGTCTCTGTATCGTATGTGCGCATTATCGACCTTCGTACATTTTCTTGTAGTAGTCCTGATAGTCACCAGAAACTACATTCTTAACCCACTTGCGGTTCTCCAGATACCAGTTAATAGTGGTAACAATTCCCTCTTCAAATGGAGTCTCTGGATACCAGCCAAGCTCTTCTTTAATCATATCTGGTGCAATACCGTAACGGCGGTCATGACCCTTACGATCAGTAACGTAAGAAATCAAATTCTCAGTAATCTGAGTATCACCGGTGATTCTTGCAACTTCACTAACGATGCGCTTAACAATGTAGAGGTTATTGCGCTCGTTGTGACCGCCAACGTTATAAACCTCGCCCAGCTTGCCGCCCTCTAAGACCATAGCAATTGCCTTGCAGTGGTCATCAACGTAGAGCCAGTCACGAACATTCAGTCCGTCACCATAAACTGGAAGTGCCTTGTGCTCCAGGCAATTCTCAATCATCAGAGGAATGAGCTTCTCGGGGAACTGATAAGGACCATAGTTGTTGGAGCAACGCGTGATTACCGCAGGAAATCCGTACGTATCATGCCAGGCTTTTACAAACATATCAGCAGAA
>JAHACE010000120.1 GCA_018376005.1 Atopobium sp.
CGCATGTGAACTCTAATCTGGTGTGTGCGACCTGTATAGAGATGGCACTCAAGAAGCGAGTAACCCTCGCCTTTTCTACCCGCTTCAAAGCGCTCAAGCGTTCTAAAGGTGGTAATGGCCTCTCGTGCGCCAGGCGCGTCTGATACGGTCATTTTGAGACGGTCTCGTGTTGAGCGAGCAATGCCCGTTTCAATAGTGCCAGAATCATGGGCAACATAGCCTTGCACCAGCACAATGTAGCGTCGGTCAAGCACGCGCAGCCTAATGAGGTCTTGAAGAGCCTTTTGCGCCTCGTCTGACTTTGCTGCCAGCATAAGACCAGACGTATCCATATCAAGACGATGCACAATACCAGGACGTTCTTCTCCCTGAAGCATTCCTAAGTGCTCGTAGCCACAATGTGCTACCAGCGCATTTGCTAGGGTGTCATCAACGTGGCCAGGCGATGGATGGCAAACAAGGCCAATCTGCTTGGAGAGCACTATGAGGTACTGGTCCTCAAAGCGAATATCAAGGGGAATGTCTGGGTTTGGACGTAAAAGTCCCGTTTGAGGCTGTGCGTCTGGAAGAGACACTAAGAGCCTATCGCCCAACATAAGTTTTTCTGACTTAGAGGTAGCCAGCGTAGCGTTGATGGTTACTCTTCCCTCTTCTACCAGCTTTGCGCAGGCACTTCTTGAGGGAAGTGTATCTTGGGCAGAAAGGAACGCATCTAATCTGACGCCGTCCCCTTCTGGTCCAACTAGTATGTCAACGATACGCTCATTCATTGCCACTATCCTGTTGCTGCTTTTTGTCCCAGATTATCCAGTACACAAAAGCAATAAGGATGCCACAGGTCACAAAGATATCCGCCACATTAAACACGGCAAAATTAACAAACGTTGTAGCAAAGAAATCAGTAACCTGACCATACAAAACACGGTCAATAGCGTTACCAATTCCGCCACCTGCGACGCCTCCCAAAAGCGCAATAAGCGGCAGCGGGAGGTTTTTCTCGCGAACTACAAAGCCCACAAGAGCGACGATAACCACGGCAGTGAGAGCTACAAAAAAGAGGGCGTTTCCAGAGCCCACAGAAAACGCTGCACCGGTGTTACTTACGTGGAAGAGCTCCATAACACCTGGGATAAAAGGTACTGCGGTTCCCTCTGGAATTGAGGTTCGTACCCAGAGCTTGGTTACCTGGTCAAGCACACAGGCAACAGCGCCCGCCCCGCAGAGAGCTGCAAGACGGGTCACTAGTGTGTGAGTTGTATGTTGCTGCTGGTCAGTGTTCATTTACGCAACAACGTCGTGGCAGCGGTGGCAAAGGTGATCCTCACCAAGCTCGCGATAGTTCCAGCAACGGTCGCAGCGCTCGCCGTTTGCAGGATAGACGCTTACGCTCAGCTCAGAACCTTCGGAGACGGTAACCTCAGAGCAGACAAATGCCTCAGCAAAGTCAAGGCCAGCATGAGAAATGGATGTAGCCTGCTCAGCGGTAAGGGTAACCTCTGCACGAGTAGCCTGCGTGGTCTTCTCGGTAACAACACCTGCCTCAAGAGCGGTCTCGTATGCCTTAGTGTATGCGGCGCGAGCATCAACTAGTACCTGATATTCAGGAAGCAGTGCTGTGTACTCGTCAGTGCTCATAGGAGCCTTATACCAGTCGAGAAGAGCTGCGTACTTCTGACCGTCACGCATAGACTCTGGCAGGAACTGCATAGCCTCGTCGGTGGTGTAAACCAGAATTGGCTGCAGGTCATGAACAAGCATGGAGAGAATCTCTGCCCAAACAGTCTGAGCGCTTCTGCGTGTTGCAGAATCTGCAGCATCGCAGTACATACGGTCCTTAGTTGCGTTCAAATAACCGTTGGAAAGCTCAATGATGTAATCGTAGAGGGTACGGAAGACGTTATTAAAGCGATATCCCTCGTAAGCCTCAGTGACTGCAGCATGAACCTCGCACATACGTGCAAGAACAAGACGGTCGTACTCTTCAAGGTCCGCTACAGCAACTGCATCGGTAGCAGGATCAAACTGGCCCTCGAGCTCGCCAAGAAGGAAGCGCAGGGTGTTTCTGAACCTACGGTATGCATCGCCTACCTGGGAAAGAATGGCGTCATCGCAAGGAACGTCAGTGGAAGTGTCAACAGAAGCAACCCAAAGGCGTAGGACGTCTGCGCCACGCTCAGCACAAACGGCATTTGGATCAATGACATTGCCCAGAGACTTACTCATCTTGCGTCCCTGGCCATCAAGCGTAAAGCCCTGTGAGACAACAGACTTGTAAGGAGCAACTCCGTAGGCTCCAACAGAAGTCATGAGGGAACTCATGAACCAACCACGGTGCTGGTCGGAGCCCTCAAGATACATATCAGCTGGGAACTTAAGGTTTGGACGGTGTTTGCAAACAGCAGTGTGAGAAACACCAGAATCCCACCAAACGTCCAAAATATCCTTGTTTGCCTTGAGATTGTGGCCGCCACACTTAGGACAGACGCAAGCGTCTCCTAAATAGGTCTTAGGATCGTCGGTAAACCAAGCATCAGAGCCCTTCTCGCGGAAAAGCTTGATAACAGCATCCAGGGTCTGATCATTGATGATTGTCTCGCCACAATCCTCGCAGGTGAAAGCAGGGATTGGAACACCCCAGTTACGCTGCCTGGAAATGCACCAGTCAGGGCGGCCTTCAACCATAGAACCAATACGCTTTACCGCGTTTGCAGGATAGAACTTAACCTTTGTAAGCTCCTCTGCTGCCTGCTGACGCAGACCAGTCTTATCCATGGAGACAAACCACTGGCTTGTTGCGCGGAAG
>JAHACE010000121.1 GCA_018376005.1 Atopobium sp.
GAGCGAGTGTCGCTTCAACGCGCGTTCAGCGTATGCCGCAGGTTAGTTCCAGCCCTTACCGTCGGAACCAAACTCGCGGATGAGCTCCTTGGTGCGCTCGACAATTGCCTCACGACCAGGCTTCAGGAGCTTACGAGGATCGTAGCCCTTGCCGTTGTCAACAAGGCCAGCCTCGACGTACTTCTTAGTTGCCTCAGCAAAGACAAGCTGAAGGTCGGTGTTAACGTTGATCTTGGAGATGCCCATAGAGATAGCCTTCTGAACCTGCTCTACAGGAATACCGGTGCCACCGTGGAGAACAAGTGGAAGATCACCAACGCGCTCCTTGATAGCCTTGAGCTGATCGAAGGAGAGGCCCTCCCAGTTAGCTGGGTAGATACCGTGAATGTTGCCGATGCCGCATGCAAGGAAGTCAACGCCCAGGTCAGCAATCTTTGCGCACTGCTCAGGATCAGCAAGCTCGCCCTTAGCGGTTACGCCGTCCTCGGTGCCGCCGATGCCGCCGACCTCAGCCTCAACAGAAATACCCTTTGCGTGAGCTGCCTTTACGACCTCTTCGGTGCGCTTAAGGTTGGTCTCAAAATCAGGCTCGTGAGAACCATCGTACATAATGGAAGTAAATCCAGCCTCGATGCACTTGAATGCATCCTCATATGAACCGTGGTCAAGGTGAAGAGCAACTGGAACGGTGATGTTCTTGTCCTCAACAAGACGACGAACCATGTCTGCAACAACGCGGTAGCTTACCTGCCACTTTGCTGCGCCGCTGGTGCACTGAATGATGACAGGAGACTGAAGCTCTTCTGCTGCATCAAGGATTGCTGCGGTCCACTCAAGGTTGTTCTCGTTGAATGCGCCGATGCCATAGTGGCCCTTCTCGGCACTCTGGAGCATGGCTTTTGCGCTTACAAGCATGCTAAACCTCCGTTTGACGGAAAACTGATACATATAAATGATACCTTGTTTCATCATCTTTGATGCGGTCGTTTTTAACAAATACATGGCGAGAAACACGCGCATAAGAAAATCGCTTAGTTACTCACAGAACTTCTCGCCATTTCCGACACTGAAGCTGTATGTTGGATGAAACTTAATGCCCTCTGATGTTGCGATTTAGCGACGAAACATTACATCTTCACAAAAATGAGGTAGGCTATCAGTTCGAAGAAAGGAGCATCTTGTGAGCTATAAGCACTTTGATGCAGACAAAACTCGATTAGCTTCGCCTGCTCAGCCTACAGATGAGGCAACAAACGAGAAGCCCAGCCTTCTTAAGGACGTCTCAATTACCCAAATTTTGGCAACATCGCTTGCCGCGGTGACTGCGTTTGTACTATCAAACCAGATTGGTATTGCAGGCTCGATTATCGGCGTGGCCGTTGGTGCCGCCGCCTCGGCGCTTGCTTCGCAGATTTACCAGAACGTTATCAGGCGCTCCACGCATAAATTCCGCGCTGGCGACAACGATGAATATAACCAGCAGGCATATCCAAACAGCAGCCAAACAACGCTTGAAGGCACACAATATATGCCTCGAGCACAATATGCACCTTCTCGCGATTATTACTCCAATGCTGCTTCTACCGCGGAACAGTCTTCGCAGGTAAATCGCACGCCAACGCTGTCTCGCAAGCGTGTAAGAGCGCTGACTATCGTGACCATTATTTCAATTATCTTTACCATTTCTGCCGTCATTCTTTATGCAATGTTCCTCAGCTATATCACCGACGGATCTGGCTTGGGACCTAAGGTCAGCACAACCCCAGTTGTGACGGAAAAAACTACGAATACCAGCAATTCGACGGATAAGAAAGATGATTCCAGCTCTTCTAGCGAGAAGACCGACGAGTCAAGCAAGTCCACTGATTCCAAGGATTCCTCTTCGGAGAGCACTGACTCCAAGAAATCAGAGACCACCAGCTCCGACAGCTCGTCTAGTTCGGAAAAGACCAGCGACTCGAGCAGCTCAAGCAGCTCGTCTGAGAGTAATTCTTCTAGTAACAACTCCGGAACGGGCAGCTCAAACAGCAATTCTGGTTCCAATCAGAACTCTGGCTCTAGCAATAGTTCTGGCAGCGGATCCAGCCTTACAGCAACAACAAGCAGCAGCTCACACAGAGCTTGCTACAGAAAGGATGGGTATGGAAACCACAAACGCATGGAAAAAGTACACCTCGGAGGACCTGGAGAAGCTCCAGTCGTTTACCGAGGGCTACAGAAAGTTTATCTCCGATAACAAGACTGAACGCGAGTGCGCCGCAAGCGCCATCAAGCTTGCCGAAGCGGCAGGTTACGTTAAGCTTTCTGACGCCATCGCTGCAGGTAAAACTCTCAAGGCTGGCGACAAAGTCTATGCAGACATTCGCGGCAAGTCTGTCATCTTTGTCCAAATTGGTACCAAGTCCCTGGAAGAGGGCCTGAACATCCTTGGCGCTCACATCGACTCCCCTCGCCTGGACGTCAAGCAGAACCCACTTGAGGAGCGCAATGAGCTTGCCACCTTTGACACCCACTACTATGGCGGCGTCAAGAAGTACCAGTGGGTCACCATTCCTCTGGCAATTCACGGCGTTCTTGCACTTAAAGACGGTAGCGTCGTAAACGTTTGCGTTGGTGAGGACCCAACCGATCCTGTTTTCTGCATCTCCGACCTTCTCATCCACTTGAGTGCTGAGCAGCTTGGAAAGACTGCTTCTAAGGTCATCGAGGGCGAGATGCTGGATCTTATTGTTGGCAACCGTCCACTTGTTTGGGGCCAAAATGGCGAGAAACCCGCTGATGCAGAGGGCGACGAACCAAAGGAAGCTGTTAAGGCTAACGTCATCAACATCCTGAAGGACCTCTACGGCATTGAGGAAGCAGACCTTCTCTCCGCTGAGCTTGAGATTGTTCCTGCAGGACCTGCTCGTGACATGGGCTTTGACCGCTCCATGATCTTGGGCTACGGTCACGACGACCGCAGCTGCTCCTACCCTTCCCTGATTGCGCAGCTTGAGTGCGACACTCCTGCACGTACCTCCGTTACCATTCTGACCGACAAGGAAGAGATTGGCTCCGTTGGCGCTACTGGCATGAACTCCCTCTTCTTTGAGAACATCATGGCAGAGGTCCTGGCACTTGCCGGTTTTGAGTCTCCACTTTCCCTGCGTCGCTGCATGGCCAACTCCTACATGCTCTCCAGTGATGTTTCTGCTGGTTATGATCCTAGCTTTACGGGTAGCTTTGAAATTAAGAACTCTGCCATCATGGGTCACGGCCTTGCATTCAACAAGTTCACTGGTAGTGGCGGCAAGTTTGGCTCCAACGACGCTGATGCCGAGTACGTAGCACTGATTCGTCGCATTATGGACAACGCCGGCGTTCAGTTCCAGACCGCTGAGCTTGGCCGCGTTGACGCTGGTGGCGGCGGAACTATCGCATATATGTTGGCTAAATATGGCATGCACGTCATCGACTGCGGTGTTCCTGTTCTTTCCATGCACGCACCTTGGGAGGTTGCAAACAAGGCTGACATCTTTGAAGCATATCGCGGTTACCGTGCATTCCTGGAGTTCAGCGAGTAATTAAGCTGCGCATATTAGCGGCGTACACAAATTCCGCGCGCAAATCGAGCTAACAAGAAAGACGTGAGAGTCAAATCTCTCACGTCTTTTTCTGTATCGAATCCAGAGCGAGAAACCCGCGCGCCGAGAAACCCGTGCGCGCCCGCGTCTGCGCGTGCAGGCAACTATCCCAGCAACGAAAGCACTTCTCGCTTGGCAGCCAAAAACTCTTCGCTCAAATCAAATGATGCCAGGTCAGCACCTTGACCAGCGCCTCTGCCAGAGTCTGCCTCCGACACCGCATCGGCGCAGCCTTGCGGCTCAACAACGCCCACAATCTTGGTTACCACACCCTGCGCGGGACTGCCCGCCATTACGTAAATGCGAGAAGCCATGGCAACCGCCTCATCAACGTCGTGCGTGATCACCAGTGCCGAGAGGCCAAACTCCTTCACGGAAGACATGAGCCACGCACGCATTTCTCGCCGTGTGAGGGCATCAAGTGCCGAGAAGGGCTCGTCCAGCAGCATAATGTCTGAGCCAATGAGTGCCGTGCGCAGGAACGCGACGCGCTGTCTCATGCCGCCTGAGAGCTCGTGAGGCCAGCTTTGTGCCACGCGCTCAAGTCCACCGCGTTCCAGCATCTCCTGGGCTCGTGCGCGAGCCTCAGAGCGCAAGACGCCCTTCAGCTCAAGTGGAAGCGCTATGTTATCGATGATGCGCTTGCTTGGGATGAGCAAATCCTTCTGGAGCATGTAGCCAATGTGTCCCGGGTGTCCCGTGACGTCAGAGCCATGCAGCAGCACCTTGCCCTCTTGCGGTTCCAGAAGTCCCGCAAGTGCGTGGAGCAACGTTGTCTTGCCGCAGCCCGAGCGACCAACCAAGCAGGTAATAGTGCCAGGTTGCAGCTCAATCGAAATATCCTGAGCGACTACCTGGCCGTTTCCCCAAACCAGCGTAAGGCTGTACGCCTCAAGTGCTGGCGCGTCCTGTTGCGTCTCGCATGCAGGTGCAGCTCCTAGGCTTTTCTCGCCAGGAGCTTCTACGGCTGTGCCATCTGTTATGTCAGTAATTTTCTTATCCAAGGTACTCACTAGTAAATCCTGCGGATGGGTCAATCTTATTCTCTAGCAGCTGCTGGTTATTGAGCCAGGTGTAGAATCGCTGCCAGCG
>JAHACE010000122.1 GCA_018376005.1 Atopobium sp.
AATCTTCATCGGATTCTATATACCCCCAAGCACGACTTTTAATACATATCTAAGTGTGTTTGTAGTAGATTTTCTTATCGCACTATGCTGAGCTTTTGCAACCGTGCGTTGAGCTTTTCCGCCACCCAGCTTTGAGCTTTTGCAGCCCTATCCCACACCTTATTGTTTCTAAAATTCAGCCTCCTCATAGGCAAGATTTTGCTCAGTCTCTATTGTCGAGAAAAACTTGGCAGGTGTAAGCACTGGTATATCCGAGCGAACAAAATCTGCCACATTTCTTGTGACGATATAATCTGCCTTTATCTTCTTAGCAGCGCGCCAAATAAGACAATCTTCAAAGTCTTCCCACTGCTCAGAAAGCGCATTTGAAATATCCGCTCCATCAATAGAACACACGTTGAGCAGTGGAGATACTTCTTTTAGGATTTCTTGCATGTGAGCAGAGCCGTGAGCCTTGGCGCCCACATAGTAGAGATCTGTATATGACTGGGCTGCTATCCACAACTCAGCATCCCTAAACTGCTTCATTATGAAAAGCTTTTTTGCATCAGCAACAAACTGTTCCCTACACAAAAAGACGTCCAGCAAAACATTAGTGTCAATCAAGAGCTTCATAGTCACTTGACCTCCACTCACTGATTGCCTCTTTGTAGGTGTTGTCGCCCAAATCATTCCAGAACGACGCCGGTGCAGGAACTGAAATCTTTCCAAAGAGTGCCGAAAGCTGCTCTTTGTCCTTCTCGCTCAATTGACGAGAAGACCCTTTAGCAGGAGATTCTAGCGAAGCGCTTTCATGAGCATCAGGAAGCTTGCCTGTTACCAGCACATATTCAAACGCTGCATTAATCAGCTTGGTGGTGTTTGACCCAAGCGATTCAAGAACCTCGGAAACCTGATTTTTGACTTCAACAGGAATACGAGCAGTTACAATGCTGTCCATAGCCACTCCTTTACCTAGTTATATCATTGTATTCACGTATTACAACTAGGTCAAGGAGCGCTGATTAAACGGTTTCTGACTGGATGCTTCCGTCTTTTAAAACAAGAGAGTGGAAGCGATTTCTTATTTCAGGGGTCACTTGATGAGACGTCATAATAACGGTTCTTTCCTTATCTTTTAAAATCAAATCAATGAGGCTCTGAACTGAGCCGGAATCCAAATGAGCAAAGCTCTCGTCATAAATCACAATTTGTGGCTTAAACAAAAAGATTCGTGCAAGAGCAAGCCTCTGTCGTTCTCCACCAGAAAGACTGCTTCCAGCTTGATCAATCACATGATCAATTCCGTCTGGATATCGGGTAAGAATCTCAGAAAAGCCCGATTTCGTAATAGCGTCAATAATTTCTTCATCAGTAAAGTCATGACAAAACAACGTTACGTTATCCCTGATAGTTGCATTAAAAATAAACGTTTGCTGAGAGCAAGGGATTATGAATCGAGCATATTGCTCACTTTTGAATTGCTTGATTGGCACGCCATCCAAACAAATATCTCCGTTATCTGGGCTCAGGGCATCTGTTAGCAGCTTGATTAGTGTTGTCTTTCCACTTCCCGAACTTCCTTCTAGAAGATACTTTCCGCCACGTTCCAAAGTAAAACTAATATCCGATAAAACTAATTTGTCCTTGTCATAGCCATACGAAACATGATTGACCGTTAGATTTGCAAAACGCTCAGGGGTATTTTCTACCCCACTTTCTGTAGCTGGGGCTTCATTAAGAAGCGTTTGTATTTTAGTAATTATCTCTTTTGCGCTTCTCATATCAGTAATTGAATCACTTATGTTTTGAATAGGATTTGCTATGTAGACAACAAGCTGAGATGCCGCAACCATCATTCCTACTGTCATTAATCCATTAAGGGTAAGAATGGCGCCAATAAAATAAATTCCAATGTAAATAATTTGACCCACAGTGAATGAAAGTAAGCGAGCTAAAGAACTAAAGTACCGAGCACCAAATTTCTGCTTCTCCCAAGCCTGATTCGCACTACTCATGGCAACCCGTGAGGCCTCTGTTAGATGAAAGCTCCTGAGCAGATCAAACCCTTCAAGATGCTCATTTGCTGTAGCAATAAAATGCTCAGCTGACTCAGATTGTGCTTTTCGTTTATTAGAAATGATTCCGGACATTGTGTTGGGAACAAACATCTGAACAGCTATCATGCATAAAATGAACAGTACGAGCCACGGTGAAATAAACAGCAAGAGTATTAGGCTTACTACGCCAGAAAAGACATCTATCAAGAGATCAATAAAGACGCGGAAGTATGTTTCCTCAAGTAAATCAAGATCGTTAGTAAGGATTGAGAGCCAATGACTTGTATTGAATGAGTGAAACTCAGGAATTGAACGATTGAATATCTTTGTAATCAGTTCATCGCGTAAATGCATCTGGCAGCCCTGTATAACTGACCAGCGCAAACGTCTGCAAATTAAGTCGATAACAAAATAGCAGAATATATAAAGGCCAAACCAGAGTCCATCATTCAGTGCGTCCGACAAATTGCCATCCATGGCAAGGTTAACGGATTGAAGCATTACAAATGAAAGTGCAATTTCAAACAAACTACTTAAAAGAGAGAAGACTACAAAGAATATTAGTTTGCTCTTTTGTTGAGCGTAAAGGTATTTAAGCATGCCATCTCCCTTAAAAGAAATTCCATTTTAAAAAGGTTATGACTGCATGTGGTATTCGGTATTCGGTATTCGGTATTCGGTATTCGGTATTCGGTATTCGGTATTCGGTATTCGGTATTCGGTATTCGGTATTCGGTATTCGGTATTCG
>JAHACE010000123.1 GCA_018376005.1 Atopobium sp.
AACTTTGGCCTGTTCAAAGCATTTGACGACGCTGGCCTCTCTTACGAGAAGACCAACGTGGGCGATAAGTACGTCTACGCTTGCATGAACGAGAACGAGTACAGCCTGGGCGGCGAGCAGAGTGGTCACATTATCTTTGGTGACCTGGCAAAGACCGGCGATGGTATTTTGACCAGCCTCCGTATTATGGAGGTCTTACGAGCAGAGCGCGAGAAACTCTCTGAGCTGACTCGTCCCGTTACACTATATCCACAGCAGTTGGTTAACGTTCGCGTCACCGACAAAGAGGCTGCTATGCAGTCTCCTAAGGTCAACGACGCAGTTGCAGCTGCCGAGAAGTTCCTTGAGGGCAATGGTCGCGTGTTGGTCCGCGCTTCCGGAACAGAGCCTTTGGTGCGCGTTCTTGCAGAAGCTCCAACCGATGAGCTCTGCCAGCAGGCAAATCAGATTGTGCTCGACGCTCTTGAGGAGTATAGGCTCAGCGCTTAAGCGCAGATAGATCCAGGGGATACGATGGCACTGGCAGGAATAGGTGTAGATATGCTTGAGATTGCCCGCATGCAGCAGGCAATTGAGAGACGCCCTCACTTTATTCGCCGTATGTTCACCGATGCCGAGCGTGCGTATTGTGAGCGCACTGCTCGTCCTGCGGAGCATTATGCTGCTCGCTTTGCAGCAAGAGAAGCTGTGCTCAAAGCCTTAGGAACGGGTTTCTCGTCTGGTATTGGTTTTCAGGATGTTTCTGTTGAGAGAGATCAGTTGGGTAGGCCACAGGCTCATCTAGCGGGCAAGGCTGCACAGATTGCTGCTGAGCAGGGCGTGCAGGAGATTGCGCTTTCTATCTCGTATACCAGAGATGTTGCGGTAGCCAATGCGGTTGCGGTAACCAACGCCGTAAAACCCAAGGTAGATCAAAAGGAAGATGCTGCCCAAGAGCTGGCACGTTCGTTCAAAGAAGCTCGTTCTGTGTTGGATGAGCTTGAGCGCGTGCAAGAACCTATAATTGAGACAACCTTTGATGATGTTGTTAAATCCGAGGAGTAAGTTATGCAGCCGGTACTAAATGTTGAGGACATCAAGCGTGTAGAGATTGCGCTGACACGCGTGGGCGTGAGCGTTTCCGAGCTCATGCACCGTGCAGGTTACGCTGCTGCTCAAGAGGCCCTTGGCATGGGAGGGGACATCTCTAACGTTGTCATCCTCGTAGGTCTTGGCAATAACGGTGGAGATGGCTGGGTGGCAGCAGAAGCGCTGCGCTCTAGAAACTGCAACGTTAAGGTAGTCACTCCGCTTGAGCCTGATCAGATTTCCGGCGATCTTGCACGTCAGATGGCGCAGCGCGCCGTTCGCGCGGGAGTCTCCGTGCTGGTTGGCCCTTCTCGCCAGGAGCTGATTGATCTGCTGGCAACGGCTGACGTGGTGCTTGATTGCATGCTGGGCACCGGCTTCCACGGCAAGGTTCGTGCTCCGTTTGATATTTGGATTGAGTGCCTGAATCAGTCTGGTGCTCGCGTGCTTTCCGTTGACGTTCCCAGTGGCCTTTCTGCGCAGAAGGGCCAGGTAGAAAGCGCGTGTGTTGTCGCTGACGTTACCGTTACCATGATTGCGCTCAAGCCCGGCCTTATTGCAGACGCAGGCCGCGACGTTTGCGGCTCCATTGTTGTGGCTCCTCTGGCCGAGCAGACTGAGCGTCTGGTTGTTGAGGCAGATCCTGTTGCCTGGCGCGTTGACCTGGAAGATTATCTTGCTTCTGTTCCTGCCCAGCTCAACGACTGCGATAAGTACTCTCGTGGCTCTGTTCTGGTGGTTGGTGGCTCAAGCCGCTTCCCTGGAGCTGCTGTTTTTGCTGCTAAGGCGGCTGCTCGCGCAGGTGCTGGCTACGTTACGCTGGCAGTTCCTGAGGCCATTGTCAGCTGCGTTCAGATGATGCTGCCAGAAGTTCCCGTTATTGGCCTCCCGTGCGACGCTGAGGGCGTGTTTACCGAGGAAGCAGCTCCGCTGGTGCTGCAGCTTGCCGCCATGCGTACGGTTACGCTGGTTGGCCCTGGCATGCGCGTTTCTGGCGGAACCGTTAAGGTTACTTCCGCGCTCCTTGACTCTGAGCTGCCCGTTATTGTTGACGCCGACGCGCTCAACTGCATTGCTCGCCTCACTAATAACAACCTCCCAGATTTCCCCGAGCTCACTCGTCGTACCGCTCCGCTCATCATGACGCCGCATCGTCGCGAGCTTGGTCGCCTGGTCAACCAGGTAGACAATCCTCCTGCAAGCCTGGTGGGTCAGCTTGAGGCTGCTCGTAAGATCGTCTGGGCAGACGGTGGCTCTGAGCTGGTCATTGTTGCTAAGGGAACCGCTACCGGCTGCGTGGGCGTCCAGAAAGCCGTGCTGCCAAAGCCTGGTCCCGTAACGCTGGCAACTGCTGGCTCTGGCGACGTTCTTGCTGGTACTATTGCTGGCCGCTTGGCTCAGGTTGCTGGTCAAGTTGATGACCTGCCAACCTTCTGCTCACTTGCCTGTGAGGTTCACGCATACGCAGGTCAGCTAGCTGCCGAGAAGTTCGGTGTACGTGGAGCTATGGCTGGCGACATCTGTGACGTTATTGGCCTTGCCTCCGACGCACTTGAGGAGCAGATTGCATTCCCTATGGCAGACTTTGAAGAAGCTGCGGAGTAGGTGAGCCTGATGTCGGCATATCCCCAGGATAGATGGGCTTGGATAGAGATTGATCTTTCTGCCGTCCGCCACAA
>JAHACE010000124.1 GCA_018376005.1 Atopobium sp.
TACGATACGACCGCGAGGAACGCCGCCAATACCCAATGCTGCATCAAGAGCAAGTGAGCCAGTTGGAATAGCCTGAATATCAAAGGCAGGACCACCCTCGCCTAAACGCATAATAGCGCCTGCACCAAATTTCTTCTCAATCTCTGCAGTGGTTGAAGAGATAACCTCATCTCTCTCATCACCAGTAGTACGAGCTTTAATCTCTTTTGAAACTGACTTTTTAGCCATGGATACTCCTTGCTCTTTTTGTTACTAGAATAATATAAGAACAGACGTTCTATGTCAACGTCAAACATATACTCTATAGAGGGAATTTGTCTGAATTCTTACCTCTATTTTTCCGCTCTTGAGCAGCTAATTTCTTCTTAATTACAAATTTGACTGTATAAGTCCTGCATAGTCGAAGAAAATAAGAAGCTCAAAACAAACTAGTTTTGAGCCTCCCTATTAAAATCGGATTTTAAGCCTTCACAATTGCTTCATGAATTAATTGTAAAGCCTGCAAAACTGCAGCTTCTCGCACCTGTTCCCTATTACCAGAAAAATGTTTACAGACTGTATAGGTATAGTTTTTGCTGTCAATGCCAAACCAAACTGTTCCAACTGGTTTACCAGGCTCTTCTCCTGTTGGTCCTGCTATTCCTGTAACGGAAACTGCAATATCTGATCCAATAACGTCTCTAAGATGGCTGTAAGAGCGCCTGCAACAAGTCCTCCGGTACAAGACTCGGCTGAAGCTACGGTAATACCTAATGCAAGAGCCTCTGAAATAACCTGTTGAGCTTCTTTGAGAACTTCTTCAGAGAACATGGTCTTCCTTACTTTTAATAAGATTTGATACAAAAGCGGCGTCTCAGAGAGACGCCATCTTGTTAAACTTCAGCAATGTATTGCCAAGACTTTACAAAGTAGTCAATTCCTGACCAGGCCGTTAGAACTACTGCAACCCACATAGATACGTTGAAGATAAAGAGCAAAACATCCTGAATCATTCCACCAGGAATACTTGGCAAGAAAAGCAAACCGCAGATGGCAACCATAGTTGTTGCGGTCTTCCACTTACCCAAGTCAGAAGCTGCAATAACAACTCCCTTTGAAGCAACAACCATCCTAAGGCCCGATACCAAAAACTCACGTGCAACAATTACTAAGAGCACCCAAGGAGAAACCATATGCCACTCTAGAAGTACAAAAAGAGCTACAACAACAGCAAGTTTATCGGCAATTGGATCTAAGAACTTGCCAAAGGTAGTAACTTCATTTCTACTACGGGCAAGGTAACCATCAAGCTTATCGGTCAAAGAAATGACAACATAGCCGATAAAAACAAGAAAAGCTCCAAGTTTAAAACCAGGTGTTGTCAGAGAATCTGCCAGAGATACACCTAAAAGCTGCGCCAAGAGAAGCCAAAAGGGCACTAAGGCCACACGAGCACAGGTAACAATATTTGCAGGTGTCCAAATTGTCTTTGATGACATGACCTATCCCCAACTAAACGGTTTTCTCGCCAGACTGTGTGTCTGTAGTGTCTACGATCTCGCCAATCATTTCATAGCAGAATGAATCTACCAGGTCACAAAGGACAATATCTCCGACTGCGGCCTCTCCCTCTGCAATGTGAACAGCGCCATCACAGTCTGGAGCCTGGAACCACGTGTGGCCGATAAGCTCAGTGCCCTCGTCAGATTCTTCAATTCCGTCAATAATGACCTCGCAGCGCTCGCCAACGTGACGAGCGGTGGCTGCAAAACCGAGCTGTTCAACAAGGTCAAGCAGGCGCTGAGTGCGCTCAATCTTTACCTCATCTGGAACCTGATCAGACATCTTTGCACCAAGAGTTCCCTCTTCTGGTGAATACGTAAAGACGGATGTGTAATCAAACTCCTGCTCCTGAATGAAGTCGTAGAGCTCATCTGATTCATCATCAGTCTCACCTGGGAAGCCGCACATTCCCGTGGTACGTAGAACCATACCAGGAATCTCTGTTCTGAGGCGATCAAAAAGCTCACGAAGCTCCTGTGTAGAGCCAGAACGACCCATACGCTTAAGAATGCGCTCGTTGCAGTGCTGAATTGGAATATCAATGTAAGGCAGAACCTCAGGTGTATCGCGAATGGTGCTGATAAGCTCGTCGGTCATACCTTCTGGCTGCAGATATAAAACGCGAATCCATCCCTTATAAGGACGAACTACCTCAGCAACCTGCTGCATAAGCTTGGCAAGCGTTGGCGTCTGACCATCTGCTGTATCAGGCATATCAGAGCCCCAGATACCGGTGTCCTGGCCAATCAGAATGACCTCACGAACACCACCTTCCATCAGCTCATGTACCTCTTGAAGAATCTCATCAGCAGGCCTTGAGTGATAGTGACCACGAATGTACGGAATGGCACAGAAGGCACAGAATCTATCACAGCCCTCGGAAATCTTTACAAATGCACTGGCGCCATCAATGGTTCGTAGCATTCCATGGGCAGCAACAATAGACTGCGTAGGCTCAGGGATATTCAGAACGTCTGCAACAACGCTGACAATGCCATCTTCTTGATCTGCCGGAACAAACGCAGCAACTTCGGGAAGCTGCTCGTTAAGCTCTGCGCCATACCTGGAAGGAACGCAGCCACACATAATAATGGGCAGCTTACGGACTCCCTCAGAAGCGCCCTCAGCAATCTCAAGCGTAGCTTCAATGGACTCCTCTGTTGCTGAGGCCAAGAACGAGCAGGTGTTGATAATTGCAACGTCTGCTGAGTCTGGATCTGCAACTTCACCAAAACCAGAGGCCAAAAGACGCGCACGCATGCGGTCTGTATCAACCTCGTTTTTAGCGCATCCTAACGTGATGTATAGGACGTTGTAGCCCCTATCGATAGTTGTTGAACTGGAGGGGCTGGCCATAGTCTTTCTCCTTAAGGCTTGCAATCACAGACTGAAGAACATCGCGAGAAGCGCTAGAAACACGCAGCTTATCGCCCTCAACGGTTGCCTTAGCCTTAACTTTCATATCACGAATATCTTTAGCGATCTTCTTGGCAGTCTCCTGGTCAATTCCAGAAACAATAGAGCCAATCTGACGCACGGTAGAACCTGCTGCAGGAATGGGGTCTCCCCAACGAATAGCAGTCAGATCAATTCCGCGCTTTACCAGCTTGGAGCCAAGAACATCCCTCACCTGAGAGCTTGATTCTTTAGCCATTTCCCCTCCGTATTACCTGGGCGAGAAGAACTTCTCGCCCTATGGCGTTTAGTTATTTGAATTGCTGTTGGAATTCTGGTTGTTAGTTGTACCAGTAGTTCCGCTGGTTGTGCTTGTTGACGTGCTGTTTGTTTGAGTTCCTGAGGCGTTTGCTCCGTTAGCGTCAGCAGGCTTAGTACCCTGAATGGTCAAGGTGCCAATACCAGAAGCATTTGCGTCAAATGGCTTAGCAGTACCATTAACGGTTACCGCAACAGCACCAGGAGTGCCTGCAAGCACAGTCATAGAATCAGTGACGGTATATGTCTGAGACCATGGACCAGTAATTGCATCGGCCTCAACACTCTTACCATCAACAGTAATCTCAACCCAACTGGTTTGACCGTCTGCAACAGTAACCACTACGGTAGTCTGCTTAGGAGTCTCTTCCTTCTTAGGCTCAGTTGTAGTGGTGCTCTTAGAAGCATCAGTTGAATCCTGTCATGCAGGAACGAACGCTGAACAGCAAAACGGCAGTAATAATCACAACAACAAGAGCAAACACAGTGGCAATAGTGCGTCCTGTGTCAGAGAAGTAATTCTGAAGTGCTCCCATAACGCCTGGTCTTTGAGGAGCACGACGTTGTTGAGCAGCAGCGCCAGATGGCTGGCGACGGCGAACATTAGGCCTATCTACCTGCGCGATATTTCTTGATCCACGACGGCCAGAAATGGTTGATGCGCGCTCGTAAGGTGCGGTTACATTGTCATAACGAAGGTCATCAGTGTAATCGCTTGGAGCAACAGTTCTTCTGGTTACATCGTCTTTGTAAGCTGGAATGCTAACGCCTGCAATGCCTACACGCTTGCGCTGAACGCCACCGCGCGTACGGCTTGCCATAGTCTTCTGACGAGAAGCCTCTTCAATACCGGCATTGTACGCATGACCTGTGGCATAACGAGAATACGAGTAGCCACCAGCATCCTCCTCAGATGCCTGAGCACCCAGAGGCACACCGGTTTGTCTGGAGCGAACACCAGACGTAGTTGCAAAGGCACCCATATCCTACCGGACTCGTTTACGACATCATAGCCAGCAATTCCACGACCAGACTGGGTATCGCGCGTACGACGGCGAAGCTCATGGGAATAGGTACCGTTTTCAAACTCGTAACTCTCTTCCTGGAAGAGGTCTACAATCTCACGCGGATTAAGTCCTAGGTAGCGAGCATACGAAGAAAGCATGCCCTGAGCATAACCACTCTGAGGCATATTCGTAAAATCGCCTTCCTCAAAAGCAATAAGTGCCTGCTCCTTGAGGCGAAGAATCTTTGATGCTTGAGTGATAGAAAGCCCGAGCTGACGTCTACGTTCTACGAGCATCTCACTAAAACGAGGGCGTGGCATGCTTACTCTACCTCCCTATAGGCAGCGTCTTGAACTTTGAGCTCTTCAAGAGCATCTTTATCGATAAGAACTTCTCGAGGCTTTGATCCGTTGGCTGGGCCAACAACACCTTTTGCCTCAAGCATATCCATAATTCTACCAGCACGAGCATACCCAACAGAGAGTGCTCTTTGCAAACTAGATGTAGAACCTAGCTGAGAATCCACAATAATGCGTGCAGCTTCCCAAATAAGTGGGTCATCTGCCTGCGCCATACCGCCAACTCCACCAACGCCATCGGCCTGTGTTGGAGTTGCAACGGTCAAGATGTTGTCGTGATATTCGGCCACGCGCTGAGTGCGGATGTACTTAACGGTCTCCTCGATCTCCTCGTCAGAGACCCAGCAACCCTGTGCGCGATTAGGCTTCTTACCACGAAGTTTAACCAGCATGTCACCCTTACCCAGCAGCTGTTCAGCGCCCTTCTGGTCCAGAATAATGCGGGAGTTCAAAGAGTTATCAACTGAGAGCGCAACACGGTTATCAATGTTTGCGCGGATTAGACCAGTTACGACGTCTGCAGAAGGACGCTGCGTTGCAACAATCAGGTGAATACCTGCAGCACGACCAAGCTGAGCAATACGGACAATGGAAGACTCAACGTCTTTGCCAGCAACCATCATAAGGTCAGCAAGCTCGTCGATGACAATGACAAAGTAAGGCATGTGCTTTGGAGGATTCTCCATATCAGCGTACTTATCGCCATCAACATTTCTGTTGTACGTCTTAATGTCACGCACTTTGTAGTGCTCAAACACCTTAAGGCGACGCTCCATCTCGGTGACGCCCCACTGAAGCGCACTTGCGGCCTGCCTTGGCTCAGTAACAACTGGAACATACAGGTGAGGAAGGCCAGCGTAACCCGTAAACTCAACGCGCTTTGGGTCAACCATAATCAGGCGAACCTGCTCAGGAGTTGCGCGCATGAGCATAGACATGACAATGGCATTGAGCAGGACAGACTTACCAGAACCAGTGGTACCTGCTACCAGCAAGTGAGGAAGACTTGCAAGATCAACAACAATTGGCTTGCCCTCAGAATCGCGACCAAAGGCGCACTCAAGAGGACCGCCTTTTGCAAACGGAAGAACGTCAGCCAAGTTGACTGCCTGGGCTTTCTCGTTAGGAATCTCAATACCAACTAGAGAAGTTCCAGGAATTGGTGCAAAAATACGAACAGACTTTGCCGCAAGTGAAAGCGCAATATCGTCCTCAAGATTGGTGATCTTGTTGACGCGCTCACCCTCGCCCATCGAAATCTTAAACGTAGTGACAGAAGGACCCGCAGTCCAACCAACTACCTGGCTCGA
>JAHACE010000125.1 GCA_018376005.1 Atopobium sp.
TGATGATGGAACCATTCTTTGGGAAGCCGATGTAGTAACGGGTATCCCAGACGGACATCACAACACTCCAGAAGGAGTCTGGTATATTACCAGCCACATTAGAAACGCTCGTCTTCTTGGTCCAAATGACGAGAATGGCAAACCAGGTTGGGATGCACACGTTGATTTCTGGCTTGGCGTAAAGGGTCAAGAAGTTGGCTTCCACAATGCCCCATGGAGAAGTGCGTTTGGTGGAAACATCTACAGAACTGGCGGCAGTCATGGCTGCATCAACCTAAGCTATGAAAACGCTCAAAAACTCTTTGATATTGCCAAAGACGGAGATCCAATTATCATCCACTACTAGTTTTTCTTAGAAAATATATTTACGCGCGCTTTAGAAAATAATTCTGAAGCGCGCGTTTTTTATGTCTTACAAAAGATCTACAACACGCTCTTTGTTTGCCATAAAATCAAGATACTCTGAACCTAAGCGAGAAGTGATCAATGAACTGGCAGAAGGAAATTTGCTGAATGCTTTATCAAAACCATAGTCTCCTGTGCCGTAATTAAATGTCGCAAGTATATTATCAGACAGAAAGGTTCCTTCTTGTGATGAGAGAGAAACTGAATATAAAGCGGCATCTTGCTCGATTGTTCCAATGATTTCTCCATTAACACTTACAACCCACGAAATGCCACCGTCTAATAATTCATTGTTTTTCTCTACAACTGATAAAATTGGACCAGATATATACACATCGTTTATATTGCAGGTATAAGTCCTATATTCTCCAGACTCAAACTTTTCATATGAGAAAATATTATCAGCTGATTGCTCCCGTATAAATTCCGCAGCTTCATGTTTTAAAAAATCAAGATTTCGTTCTTTAACCGCTTCGGGTCTAAACCAACTACATATGAATAAAACCGAAAACGTGCTCTTAGGAAAATCCTATAAAAGATCTACAACACGCTCTTTGTTTGCCATAAAATCAAGATACTCTGAACCTAAGCGAGAAGTGATCAATGAACTGGCAGAAGGAAAATCAGAATCACTTCGTCTAATACCAATATTAGTAATATTGTTATATGCATGTGAACCTAATAGACCATCTGATAGGAACAATTCTCCGCCACTTGCATTTTGAACACTCCACTTTATGACGGGTAATCCTCGTGTATGCATTTCTTCAAGTAAAGGAGCGCTCATTTGATACATGCTTTGATTGATAGAAAATCCAAAATTTGAAAGTATAGATAATGTATATATATCCTGATCAACAACTGCTACCAACTTGTTATTTCTACTAATGACCCACAAGAGTCCTGTTGTTGCAATATCTCCATTTTCCATTTTTGTAGCGCATAAAATAGGACCTGATATCTCAAGATCTTCGATGCTATCTATCTTCAAATAGTTATACTCTGGCCCCAGTTCTTCACTGTAATCATTAAATGTGTTGAGTTGACTAGCAACACATTGTGCGGCCGATTTCTTTAAATTTGTTATCTGAAGTGATGATACATTTTTTGGTTTATAGAACACTATTAGGCCTATTATCAGCCCAGCTGACAACAATATTATGCCTACAATAACTCTTTTCCTACGCTGCATCATCTGTCACCTCATCATTACCTAGTAATAATGAAACTAACTAGAAGCTATTGTAACAATTGTTTACTCTTCAATAGTTTTGACTTTAAAACCAAAATAGTAAATATGGCCTAACCAAACAACACTAAGGATAATACTGCCAACAATAACACCTTTCATAAGCATGGCAATCAGACCTACGGCCATAATCAAGGTTACTGTAACAAGGATGCGTGTTTTAGTCTTAACAGTCATCCCTTTTCCAGCTTTAAAATCAGCAAGATTATTTTGGTAAAACTTTGTATTAATAAGCCAATTATTGAGTCGGTCGGATGATTTTGCAAAGCAAAAAGCAGCAAGTGCCAAAAATGGAACAGTAGGCAAAATAGGAAGCACCACACCAAGCACAGCAAGTGCCAAGCTTATACAACCTAATACAACAAAGGCAATACGCTTGATTGACATAATTACTCCCTACTGCTTTTTGAGAGAGTTTACCATGTTTAACAAAATGCAGCAGGGATAGTAATCAAACCAAAGTATTTCTTATATAAAAATATTTAATGGTAAAGCCTAGAAGCGTGGCATTTGACCTCCGCCAAAGCCCATGTTTTTCATCATAGACTCCATAGCACGGCGACCCTTCTTTGTATTACCACCCTGAGTCATAGCCTTCATCTTGCCCATCATCTTATTCATCTCTCCCCACTGACGAATAAGCTGATTGACTTCCTGAACGCTGCGACCAGAACCCATGGAAATACGACGACGGCGCTGACCGTTAATAATCTTTGGACGCGCACGTTCTTCTTTAGTCATCGAATGAATGATAGCTTCAATCTTTCCCATAGAACTATCATCCACACCGCCCTGCTGGGCCATCATGCGGTCACCACCAGGTAGAGCTCCAATAAGCTTTGCAAGACCACCCATCTTGCGAATCTGATTCATTTGATTAAGCAGGTCATCCATAGTAAAGCCTTCGCGCAACATACGCTCGGCATCTTCAACTTGCTTCTCATCTGCTGCCTGTTGGGCCTTCTCGACAATAGAGATAACATCGCCCATGCCAAGGATGCGCTTGGCCATACGATCTGGATGGAAAACCTCAAGTGAATCGGGTTTCTCGCCCATGGAAACAAACTTGATAGGCTTGCCGGTAACCTCACGTACGGAAAGTGCGCCACCACCACGAGCATCGCCATCAAGCTTGGACATGATAACGCCGTCAAAGTCTACGCGCTCGGCGAAGGTGCTAACAACATTGACAATATCCTGGCCGGTCATGGCGTCAACAACCATAAGAATCTGATCTGGCTTGACGGCGCGCTTGATAGCAACGGCCTCTTCCATCATTTCTTCGTCAATTTGAAGACGGCCAGCGGTATCGACAATTACCAGGTCGTTGAGGTGATCAACAGCCTCCTGGATAGCCTGAGACGCAATAGCAACTGCGTCTTTGCCATCACCACGATAGACTGGCACGCCAATCTCTGAACCAAGTGTTTCAAGCTGATCTGCTGCTGCGGGACGGTGAACGTCGCAGGCGGCAAGCAGAGGATTCTTTCCCTGAGACTTAAGCAAGTAGGCAAGCTTTGCAGCTGCGGTTGTCTTACCGGAGCCCTGAAGACCAACAAGCATAATGACGTTTGGAATGCGGTTCTGCGCCAGCGTGAGCTTGGACTCGGTTGAACCAAGCAGTGTCGTGAGCTCATCCAGAACAATGCGGACAACATTTTGGGCTGGTGACAGAGACTCCAGTACGTCAGCGGTCATGCACTGCTCTTTACAGCGACCAACAAACTCTTTAACTACCTTGTAGTTAACGTCAGCCTCGAGAAGAGCCATGCGAATTTCTCGC
>JAHACE010000126.1 GCA_018376005.1 Atopobium sp.
ATCTCACCTGCAGGAAAAGCGAGTCCGGTTGGATAGTTCTTCTCGCGAGTTGAAATAGCGTCTTTCCAGGTGTTCTTAATGTAGCCGAGGTTGCTCAGGCGGGTCTCGAGCTGGTCAAACAGCTCAAAGGCGTCCTTGGCCTCAATGTCAAAGAAAACGAGCTCGGGCTTTAGGAGCTCAGCGTCGGTTGTAGCCATTGCTACTCCCCTTTCTGTTGCTGGCGGCGCGCTCGCACGCGCAGTCCGTTGGGATCTAGTTTTGCCTCGAGGTCGAGTAGCAGCTTGTAGACCTCTCGGGCGTCGTTGCCCTGCGCATCAGTCATATCGCCGCAGGTCAGGTAGAAGCGACCCTGCAGCGGCGTGGCCTTGTTGATGCGCACGTACGAGCGCAGTCCTTGCGGGGCCTCTCGCACGCGAATCTGTGTGATCTGGGACAACTTGTAGGTTGATTTGTGTTTACCCGTTACAAATGTGATTGAGTCTGGGGCGAGAATAACCTGCTCAGGATAGGCATGCGCGAGAAACGCGTTGAGAATCGAGTACAGGCAAACCACAACAAGAAAGAGCATTAACCAGCGGATAAACCCCAGCGCAAAAAGCACGACTGCCGCGATAAGCACGATTATCGAGACGTAGTTGGGTAGCAGCACGTCGATGACGTAGCGGCGACGGTCGTACGTGTACGTGACCGGCTTGGCCGCGGCAGCAGCGCTAGTCACGGCGTCGGCGCTGGTCACGGCTGCGGCGACGGTGCGGGTCACGGCTGCGGCGTCGGCGCTGGTCACGGCGTCGGTCGCAGCTGCGGTGCGGTCGTCGGCCGACAGGCGCTTGCTGGTTGATGAGGACTTTGAAGTGGGCATGGTTTCTCGCCTTTGGAATCAAGCGGTAAACAGAGAGGCTCGCCAAGTGGAACCTGGACGAGCCTCCTTGCGATGTTTTGTAGGCAACGAGGCCTGCTCAGGACGGGACTAAGCCTCCTGAGCCTCGTGCATTGCAGCAGCCTCCTTGAGGATGCGGCTACGGTTCCACACAGCAAGTGCGCAAGCGATTGCGCCGGTTACTACAACGCCAACGATTGGGTTGATGCTGGAGAACAGGACAAACAGGCCGGACAGTGGGCTGCCGCCGTCGGAAAGGACGGTGATCAGGGAAGAACCAGCAACGCCGGTGCTACCAACTGCAGCTGCGATGTCGAAGCCAGCCTGAGTTGCAGACTGTGTGATGAGTGGAGCAAGAGCGGTGGAGATTAGCAGGCCGATGATGACGGAAACAATGCCGATGATCAGGCCGCGGAAGCCGTTACCCTTGCAGACAGGAACTGCGACTGCGAGCATGTAGGTGCCAGCAGCAAGGTCGACGAATGGCAGAGTCTGGTTGCCAACTGGCTGAAGCAGAAGTGCAAACAGAACCATCAGAGGAATGCAGATAAGAGCCAGAGACAGGGTTACTGGGTGGCCAACTGCAACTGCGGAGTCGAGGCCGATCCAGATGTTGCCGCGGTTCTTAACGCGCTGCTGGATGAAGTTAGAAGCTGCCTCGGAGATTGGCAGGAGGCCTTCCATCAGAAGAGCTGCCATACGAGGGATGAGGATCAAAACGGAGCCAAGGGTGACGCCGATGGTCAGGATCTTGGTAATGGAGCCTGCAATGTCAGCAGCGTCGAAGTATGCAACGCAGCCGATGATGAGGCCAATAACGGTACCGATGAACAGTGGCTCGCCGAAGACGCCAAAGCGCTTCTGCATGGACTCGACGTCAATGTCGATGTCGCGAACGCCAGGGATCTTATCGATCAGCCAGTTCAGACCCATAGCAACTGGTGCGTAAGCAAGCGAGAAGCCCTGGGAGATAGAAACGCCTGGCATGTTGAGTGCCTTCTGGACGTCCTTTGCGGTTGCGTCAGCAAGAACAAGCAGGATGACCTCGTCGATGATTGCTGCAGCAAAGCCAAGCATGATGTTGTTGGTAACGTTTGCAACAAGGGAGCCGACGAATGCGTAGTGCCAGTAGTTCCAGATGTCGACGTTGACCGTCTGGGTGAAGTTAACCAGGACAAGAAGCAGGTTAACGATGAGTGCCAAAGGAATGATAACCAGACCAATGGTGGTGCCGAGTGCAATTGCTGCACCTGCTGGCCAACCGACGTCGATGACGTTGAGGGTCAGACCAAAGCGGTGAATCATCTCCTGAACTGCAGGTCCAATTGCGGTACCAAACAGCTGGTTGATGACGAGGTTAAGGCCGATAAAGCCAACGCCGACCATAAGGCCAGCCTTGAGGCTCTTACCAAAGCCTGCTCCTAGAGCGCAACCGATGATGGTCAGGATGATTGGCATCATGACTGCAACACCGAGGCCCTGAAGGAACGAGAAGAATGAAATTACTACTTCCACACTTACCTTCTTTCGAACAAAAAACAAACACCCGCCGCCGTTGGCAAACAGCCGTTGGCGAGCGGGTGTAAATTACCGAACTACTTACTTGAGGATGTCAAGAATCTGCTGCTCAGCAGCTGCCTTACCAATGGTGGTGAGAAAAGGAACGCCGCTGACATATGGGCAGGTAATGCTTGCAGGTGCCTCAGTAGTTGCAATGAGGATGTCTGCGTCTGCACACTGGTTGACTGCCTCGCCAATGGAGCACTTAACAATGTTGTAAGTTCCAGCAAGGCCGTTGGAATCGAGAAGATCCTTGACCTTTGCCTCAACTGCAGTAGAGG
>JAHACE010000127.1 GCA_018376005.1 Atopobium sp.
TTTAAGAATGTTGACAATGGTGGTCATTTCAGTTTGAGCAAGCCAGGTAATAATAAACTCATCATAGGGTTTAACCTGCGCAACGTTAGGATAAAGAATGGCTCTGATGGTTGCAGAGATAACCTCAGTCAACTCTTCAAAGAAATGGACAACATGCAGGTTTTCTCGGTTATTCACAAGAATCTGCGCCACGTACCTATTGCCGTACAGAAGGTCCAAGAATTCCTCGAGCGTTTCTTTATCACCCAAAGGAGTGTCTTCAAGATTTCTTTCGCCAGAGACCAGCAGATGATCTTTGTAATCCTCAAGAATCTGAATTGCGCCTTCAGTGACAGGAATCAAAACATTCTTAAAGAGGTCCTCTTTGTTATCAAAGAAGAAATAAAGCGCGCCCGTGGTAACGCCTGCATGTGCACAAATCTGTCGAAGTGAAGCTTTATCGTATCCCTGTAAAGCAAACTCTTGCTCTGCGGATTTAAGAAGGTTAACTAATTATGCAGAAATCTATAAGCGCTACATAACAACTTTTGTGATATTTACTTAATTATTTGATATTGATTAGACGAGAAACACGTCAGAGGCATAATAAAACCCTGCTATGTTATATAACAGGATTTTAAGACATACCGTTAACCCAAATTATCCTTACGCTTAATAAATTCTCCGCAGATATATGACTTCCTTAGATACTCGCGATTAAACGGATCTTTGACGGGAACAAAATCCTCTGGAGACTTAGCAAAGTGCTGAACAGTGTAGTCCAGCCATCTTGCACATCTCCTACTCTTCAGATAGCCCCATGCAATCTGAACAACGCTGAATCATACGCGTATACAGCAAGTATGGCATTGAAAACAATAAAAATAGTCAAAAATACTTATTCGACGCCAAGAATTTCCGGGAGCGTGTAATCTGAACCGTTCCCCGAGGAAACAACAGGTTGAAGGTATTCTCTATTGTCATTTCCGTCATGCATAACAGTAGGATTTGGAAGATTAACACCCTCGGCTAAATTCTTCTTCTGCATCTCTGTAAGCTCCACGCCAGCATCAACAAGATCTTTAAGATGCTCAACCCAGAGTTGATCAAGACTTAAGGAGAAAAAGTCAGCGATAACCTTTGCTTTATCAAATGAAGGCCACTTACGGCGCTCGGTGCAAATATAAGAGACATACGCACGTGACCAATGTGAGAATTCGCACAGGTCTACCTGGCGCTTGCCACTTTCTTGTAACAACCTTGCTACTGTCCTACCCAAACCTGGGTCGGTCTTTTTGGTAACACCTGCCTTAGCCATCTCACAGCCCCATCTGCTCAAACGATGTCTGAAAAACATGCGTATGTTTTATGCATAGTCTCGTGCTGTTACCGTATCATACTACACTAAAATATCTTCAGATACAATTTGTTATGTTGTTTTACAAGCGGAAATTTGAAGAAAATTGCATACCTGTTACGTAAATAGATCATGAGTGACTCTACTGTCTGGAATTAATTGGCTATACAAAAGATATGCAAAAATCAATTCCTCTATGCAAAATAATGTATTGGCGATTTTATGCAATAACAAAGAACCTCTACGTGAACTGCCTCCCATTTCTTAGACACGAGAAATAGGAGGTAGTTCAAAACACACCTAAGTCGGATAATCTGTTAAAAAGACGTATACATGACGCTGAAAATACCTCAATCATGCAGATTATCGTCATTAGATGTGTAAACAGAATTTCCCGATAGTTAAATTTCTTATATATGCCTATTCATTTTCAAGCATATTAGATGAAGTTTATGCATAGAAATGCATATCAGGCAGTGTGACCGCTTAGCTGCCTGGCTATCTTGATTAAGAACATGTCGATTCTTCGGCAGAACCTACCAAAGCTGCGCTATTTTGTGGGCCAGGCCTAAAAGCCGACGCTAACACGCTGCAGAATCATAATCACCCGCATATGAACTGCCTCCCATTTCTTATGTCCAAGAAATGGGAGGCAGTTCTACGCCATCTGGCTTTTAAGCTTTTGGATGATCCATGCAGCTTGTTTCTGACACGTATAAAACCGCAGGAAAATAGCTTAGTTGCCGTAATTATTACTTTTAAGCACTTGAAATAATGGGTATATCAAAGACAGAGCGAACAGCTCTAAAGGGATTGCCATGAGGCAGGGCGACATGTGTGCGACCACGTTAATAGTCGTCCTGCCTCCATGGCATACGTTGCCTCGCATAACGAGAGATCTGAACAGTCGGGGCCATTCAGTAATGAAATTGAGTGTTGGGGGTACTCAATCTCTCAACGCAACGTGTAAACTATTGATAGCAGAAAAAACTTTTTATATATTCGGGAATTAGAAGAATTTTTAAATTCATATAACACTTCTCGATTTTAGCGTAAAAATAGCGCAAGTGCCACACCAAATCCAAGAAATGGTGCAAAAGGAAATGTATACATAAATATACTATCTGAACTGGTAATTTCTTCTTTATTTCTATCTTCTCTTTTTAAAAATTTTTGCCGAATAAAGAACAGAAGAGAAAACATAACACCTAAAATATTTGCCGAAAATAAAAAGACAAATGTCTCTTTTATTTCAAGATAAAGGCATGTTGAGAGAATAAGTTTAATATCTCCCCCTCCCAGAGAAGACATATGACCTATAAATTTTGTAACTATACCTACTGTAATCAGTACACCTATAACAAAGAGCTCACTCCATAATGCATTCATCAGTAACTCAGCGGGTTTTTCATTTGCGGCAAGCCAAATAGGCCATAAAATAACGAGCAAAATAGGGATTCTATTTGGAATAGTGCGATTTCGCATATCCGATATTGAAGCCCAGATATACATGACAAAAATAACCAACTCTCTCATAGACACCTCCTCAGTCAACCATAGCAACATAGGCAAGAATCAACTTTCTACTCAGGTGCCGTTATTTAACTTATTGATGTAACAAGCTGAACATTCAACGTTCTTCTCGCCGCTCTTGGTTTTAGAGAGCCTTTTTGATCCTTCGAGATTTACTTGCGACAAAAATCGGAAAGCCGTGAATGGTACACTTAGCACTCAGTTTCTAGAAAGGTTTTTCATGCCAAGTTCTTCATATAAATCAAAACAAATGATTGTTATTCGTCGCGATCTTAAGATGCGAAAAGGTAAAATTGCCGCTCAGGCAAGCCATGCATGTGTTGAAGCCACGCTGATGGCACTTGCAAAAGAGCGTCGACTTGATCAGGTTCGTGTTACCGATGATCAGAATTGGGTCTATTTGGACCATGCTGACGAAGATACCTCTGCAATCACTAACTGGTTTGATGCTGGCGTTGCAAAAGTATGTGTCTATGTTGATTCTGAAGAAGCGTTGCTTGAGCTTGCTGTCGAGGGAAAAGCTCGTGGTTTTGTCGTGGCCCTTATTAGGGACGCGGGCTTTACCGAGTTCCATGGAGAACCAACATTTACCTGCCTGGCATTTGAGCCACTGGCTGCAGAAGATATTGATCCGTTAACGGGCGAGCTGCCTTTATACTAGGCGCTCTACCTTTGTACTAGGCAATCTGCCTCTGTACTAGAAAGCTGCCTCTGTACTAGTGAGTTATCTCTGTACTAGCGAGAATACCTACATCAAGAAGGTATGGCTCATAACCTCGTCAAAGATAGTGGTAACTACAAACATACCAATTGAGGCATAAAGGATTGCTGCCTGCCAAGAAAGGTGATTGGTCTCGATTTTTGAAATACGAGGATCAAGCTTTCCTTCTTTAAGGCTGATTGGGTCATCAATATCACGCGTAAAGCCCATCTGACGGTCCTCGTACTCTTTTCCGCTAAAGAGCAGACCAACGCCGCAAGCAATAATTCCCAAAGAAGAAATGACGTACATAACACGGCGCACCCAGTCGATGCCCGTAAACATGTCCATTCCACTGGTGAAGTACGCAAATGCAAAGATAAGCGCACTCATACCAGCCGCAGCAAGACAACCATAACCAAATGCACGCAAGGCACTCAGTGCCAGCTCTTTGAACTTCTCGCCACGAGAAGGTGTTTGTGAAAACTTGCTATCCATACACAACTCCTTGGTTGTTTATTTGTTTTCTGTATAGCTTATAGCGTATAGGAAGTCTTTGCTTGATGATACAATTTCTACAGTAAATCTTGGCAGGAGGACGCATGCGTATCGGCTTTGATAACGAGAAGTACATCACTATGCAGGCGGATCGAATCCACCAGCGTATCAGTGAATTTGGCGGCAAGCTCTACCTTGAGTTTGGCGGTAAACTGCTCGACGACAACCA
>JAHACE010000128.1 GCA_018376005.1 Atopobium sp.
GGGCAACATCTGCATGGATCAGTTTATGATTGCTGTTGATACCGCAGGTACACACGCTAATAAGCCTGCACACGAAATTCGCCATGGTGACGTGGTTACTCTCATTGGCAAAGACGGCGACCAAGAAATCACCGCGGATGAGATGGCTGACCTTCGCGAGACCATCAATTACGAGGTAGTTTGCAACTTTGGAGCTCGCCTCGACAAGGTGTACATCTAATGACAGCTACTTCTGCTTCTTCTAAAAATGCTTTAGGTAGAAAGCGCATGTCAAACGCAGAATATGCGAAAATCGCATATTCTAAACAAGCAGGTAAGACGCTTGATGAGATTCGCAAGCAGATAACTGATTGCAAGAAGTGCCCGCTTTGGGAAACACGCACCAACATTGTGTTTGGTGGCCCAAATCCTACAGCTCGTGTCATGATTGTGGGAGAAGCTCCTGGTAAAAATGAGGATCTAAGCGGTCAACCTTTCGTGGGCGTATCGGGCAAAAAGCTTGACGCACTGTTAGAAGAAGTTGGCCTTTCTCGCCAGGATGTTTTTATCTCTAATGTGGTCAAATGCCGACCGCCTTCAAACAGAAATCCCAAGGTAGCTGAGGTGGAGGAGTGCTCCCCATACCTTCGCGACCAGATTCGTGCTATTAAGCCGGACGTTATTGTCTGCCTGGGAAATTTTGCAACGCAGTTTGTCATGCACACCGATAAGGGCGTGACGGAGCTGCGCGGCAAGTTTTATCAGATAGGCGCTTTTAGCGTGCTGCCTACCATGCATCCCGCATCAACTATTTACCGCAAGGAGTGGGCACAGTTCCTCAAAGATGACCTGCGACTTCTTGCTGATTGGCTTGAGGAACATCCTCGAGGAGGCTCTTGTGACTAACCTTTCTACCAGCGCAAACGACGCTGCAACAAACAACCTGCCAGAAAAAACCGCAGCCGGCACGTATGTCTCTACCACCACCGAGCAAACTATTGCTCTTGGTCAGATTCTGGGCAAACTCCTGCAAGCGGGAGACGTTCTGGTGCTTACAGGAGACCTGGGCGCTGGAAAAACGCAGCTCACTAAGGGTATTGCTGCTGGCATGGGCGTCATGGATGACGTGACCAGCCCAACCTTTACTATCGAGATGGTTTATGAGGGTGCGCTTATGCCTCTCTACCACTTTGACCTGTATCGCCTAAACGACCCTGATCAGCTTGAAGATACGGGCCTGTACGATGCGCTTGAGTCTGATGGTCCAACTATCATCGAGTGGGGAGAGCAATTTGCAGAGCAAATTGGCGAGAGAACCCTGGATGTGTATGTTTCTAGATTGTCTGAGGAAGAGCTGGAATCAGACGATGCTGAGCCGCGTCGTGAGATTCGCTTTATCCCACAGAATGCTCGTGGAGAAGAGATTATTCAGGCGCTGTAATTTCAGTTTTAAAGAGAGGTAATCTTCTCAAATGAGTACAAAAGCAGAGTTTTTAAAGATTATGTCTGAGCAAACCGAGATTGCCTTGGCAACATCTGTAAATAATGTCCCAAATGTGAGGATTGTAAATTTTTATTTTGACCCAGAAGAAAACGTACTTTACTTCTCGTCTTTTAAAGAGAATGACAAAATCAAAGAGATAAAAGTAAACCCACATGTGGCGTTTACCACAATTCCTCACTCGGGAAATGAGCACGTGAAAGCAAAGGGAATTGTTCAAAAAAGTTCAAAAACTATTTTTGATGTCGCAGATCAATTTATTACTAAAGTTCCAAACTACAAAAATACTATCGAATATGCAGGGGAATCCTTGGTTTTATTTGAAATAAAATTTGACACGGCTGTGGTCACAAAGGACTTAAGCTCAATCGAAACATTAAAGCTGTAAGTTAAAACTTGTCGTGAATTATTTACAACACCTCCTCTTTTAGTAAAAACGTTTTTATAGCCCAGTTATAGATATTTTAAGAATATCTATAACTGGATATTTTGGCAGTATACCTGCGATTTCTTTTCATATATACTTACTAATCCGTTGAGAAATGTTCAAAAAAGAAAAACAATTTTTTCTTGAAATACACGAGTTAAGGAATATGAAATGAAGAAGTATTTGCGCAACAACGTAAAACTGCTCGCAATTGCAGGCATTATGGCAAGCGTGTTGGTTTTCTCGCCAGTACTTTCTGCGATAGCTCTTGCTGAGGGTACTGAGGTAGCTGAGGCAAGCGCCACAACTGAGGTCACCACTACAACTGAGGCCGCAACTACAACTGAAGTTACTTCAACAACAGAGTCTGCTATCACAACTGAGTCGACCGCTCCTGCTGCCTCAACAGATGATGATAGTGACGCAGAGGCAGTTGGATCTTATATGGGCGCCGATGGCATAATGCGGGAAATCCACATTTCAGTATCAACAGATGGCGGCACTTATAACGGAAAAGATTATATTCCACCAACTATTTCAGGTGATTTTAAGAGTGTTTCTTTTAGCAGCAATGTTCAGCGTGAGGGATACACACTGGTAGGTTTTTCAACAGGTTATTTTTCGCAAGATGAAATAAACAATGCAACACCAGATATGTCGAAACCATATACTATCGATGAGAGTGGCAATGTTCATATGAATCTTGATGATATTGTTGCCTGGAGTGTTACCGACGATATTGATACAAACACTATTACGATTCGCTATCATCTAACTACCTTATGGGCACCAAATCCTGA
>JAHACE010000129.1 GCA_018376005.1 Atopobium sp.
GTTACAGGAGCCTTGCAGCGGTCGAGAAGATCGCGGGTGATGCGCTCAAACTCTGCACGAGTCAGGGTGTAGTCAAGGTGCTTAGGACCAGATGCGTCTGCAGTGATGAATGGCAGGTTGATCTGTGCCTGCTGAGCGCTGGAGAGCTCCTTCTTGGCGTTCTCTGCAGCCTCCTTCAGGCGCTGAAGCGCCATTGGATCCTTGCGGAGGTCAATGCCGTTATCGGAGTTGAACTTGTCTGCAAGCCAGTCGATAACGCGCTGATCCCAGTCGTCGCCGCCTAGGTGGTTGTCGCCGTTGGTTGCAAGAACCTCAACAACGCCGTCTGCAAGATCAAGCAGGGAGACGTCGAAGGTACCGCCGCCGAGGTCGAAGACAAGAACCTTGTGGTCCTGGTCCTTCTTGTCCAGACCGTAAGCAAGAGCTGCTGCGGTTGGCTCGTTGACGATACGCTGAACGTTGAGGCCAGCAATCTTGCCTGCGTCCTTGGTTGCCTGACGCTGTGCGTCATTGAAGTATGCTGGGACAGTGATAACAGCGTCGGTTACAGGCTCACCGAGGTACTTCTCGGCGTCTGCCTTCATCTTTGCAAGGGTCATAGCGCTGATCTGCTCTGGAGTATAGTCAACGCCCTCAATCTCGACGACTGCGCGGCCGTCGGTGCCAGCCTTAACCTTGTAAGGGACTGTCTTGATCTCAGACTGGACCTCGTCAAACTTGCGGCCCATGAAACGCTTGATGGAGAAGACAGTGTTTACAGGGTTGGTGACAGCCTGGTTCTTTGCTGCCTTACCAACAATGCGGTCACCGTCAGCGCGGAAGCCGACGACGGAAGGAGTTGTGCGGTCTCCCTCTGCGTTAACGATAATAGTTGGCTCTCCACCCTCGAGGACAGCCATAGCTGAGTTTGTAGTACCCAGGTCAATTCCAAGAATCTTACCCATTGTGAATCATCCTTTCCTATGTACGTGTTCCGTTTGGCGAGAAACCCCACAGGTAGATGACCTGAACTTTCGTGAAATTTAAAAATTTAGTCCTTTCCTATCACACTTCTTAAAGAAGTGTGATAGGATTTAGTCATTGAACCCACCAGGCCTAAACAATTATTGTTTGGCAAACTTAGGTGGGTGTTTTTTTAGGGAGATTTAAAATGAATAATTCAAATGATTCTTTAGAACTTCCCACTGTATTCGAAAAGCCTTGGCTCTCTTTCGAAGATCAAGTAAAGCTGTTGAAAAAAAGAGGTTTGCTATTTGATAGTGAATTTAATGATAAAAAAGTAGAATATCTTCTTTCTACAGTTGGCTATTATCGTTTGAGCGGATATTGGTATATTTTTCAAAATAAAAGCACTTGTGATAATACAGATAAATCTCTTGACAAAAATTACTTTGAACCAGAAACGACTTTCAGAAAAGTTTGGAATCTATATACTTTTGATGAACAACTAAGGCTGATAGTTCTTCGCGCAATAAGCCATTTAGAAATTTATATGAGAACCCAATTGGCATATTACCTGTCCGAGCCTGACCCCTCAGATAAATCAAAAGTTATGAATGCTTTTGGATATGAGGATAATGCCAATTTACCTAATTTAAGTCCTGAAAGACATTCTGACTTTATCGATAAATGCACCATTCAATACAATAGATCTCAAACAAAATTTATAACTCACTACAAAGAAAAATATGACTGGAATAACTACATTACTTTACAACAAAATAGCGGTAAAGCGACCATTAGTGAAAAACCTGAAGGTTTTCATGATTTGCCGCCATATTGGATTCTGGCCAATATTATGGATTTCGGAATGATACTAACTTTGTATATCGGGGCCAATCGAAATATTAAAGAGGATATTTCCTATAATTTAAGAATACCTGCATTCGTACTTGAATCTTGGCTAAAATCTTTAAACACAGTACGAAATATTTGTGCTCACCATGATCGTTTATGGAACAGACGTCTAAATTATAAAGTTTCACTTCCTGATGCAAATCGTCCTAAGGAAAAATACTTAGAGTTCAAAAACGAATACAAAAAATGGAGAGGAATTTCTAATAAAACCACCTTCACAATTTTAACGATTTTAGGATTTCTGGAGTGGTCAATTTATTCTAATAATGAATGGCATAAGCAAGTAAGAGACTTAGTAGACACTTTAGGGCCTGAAAGTTTACACCGAATGGGATTTCCTAATAAATGGAAAGAAAGTCCACTTTGGTCAGAATGGCTGACAAAATAATATTTTGATATGAATTTATCTATAAATTAAACCCCGATAAAGCTTATCGGGATTTAATAATCAAAAGCTACTTCCTTGAAGACTGCCTCAGCAGCGTATCCCTACCGTAAGCCTCACGCCATGCGACAGAGAACTCATTAACAGCAATCTTTGTACCAGGATGGTCCATCATAGTGTAGACAATATCAGGCGGAAGGGTTACTGCGTCGATGCCAGCAGAGATGAGTGCATGAACCTGCTCGGTATTCTTAAATGATGCAGCAAGAATCTTAGAATTCAGTCCATGAGTCTCAAGCATCTGCATAAGATCAAAAACTTGGCCAATACCATCGCCATAGTTGCACATACGGTTAACATAGGGAGCCAGGTAATCTGCACCGTTCATAGCTGCCAAGAATGCCTCGTCCGCAGAATAAATTGCCGTTGCCAGAACACCGAGGCCCTCGGACTTAAGCTGTTTAATTGCTTTGTATCCGTTGCGGGTAACAGGAATCTTCACATAGGTATTCTCGGGTCGAAGGCCGCATATATAACGAGCCTCTTCCAACATCTTCTGATAGTCAGTCGAAACAACCTGAACAAAGAACTTCTGCTCAGGCAGCAGATACTCCACGAACTCCTTGATTACCTGCTCAGGTTGCTTGCCACTTCTAGTGATGATTGCAGGATTGGTGGTAACTCCATCAATAGTCAAAAGCTTATCAAGCTGCTTAACTGCCTCAAGATCAGCTGTATCTAGAATAAACTCCATACGTAACTCCCCTTCATCACTAGGGTATCTATGCGCTAAGAACTATTCTAGCCATTGTACTTCTCGCCATAAGCTGGTATTTCGTCTTATCTCCAAACGGCGACGTATGTGAAGTGCTAATCGGAATCTACAGCGTCTACCAGTGGAATTCTGATTGTAAATACAGAACCCTGAGGGTTGTTTTCAGAGACTGTTATGGAAGCTCCATGTCGCTTTAAGATAGTTTTAACCAGTGAGAGACCAATGCCTGCGCCGCCAAACTCTCTGGAGCGTGACTTATTCACCCTGTAAAACGGCTCAAATACAAGTTCTCTTTGCTCAGGAGCTATGCCTACTCCTGTATCGGCAATTATAATCACGCCTTCTTGACCCCTGGTTTCTAGAGTAATGTTGACTGAACCTTCTTCATTGTTATAACGAATGGCA
>JAHACE010000130.1 GCA_018376005.1 Atopobium sp.
TGGGGTAGTAGGAGGAGTGTTTGGTGGAATCTCGGTGTTGGTAACCGTGAAGCCATCAGTCTGGTTGCCCGAGACTGCACTGGTATATCCAGCAGGAACGTTCTCTTCTACTACGGTGTAAGCAATAACGTGACCGTCTGTTGCATCGTTGCGGAGAAGACCGCTAAATGTTGCAGCCCAGTTATTGGTCTGGTCAAGAGTGACTGTCTCGGTGCTAGCAACGCCGTCTTTGTAGAGCCTGACGGTAACAGGACCGCCTACAGTTCCCACCCATGTCTTGTTAACTTGTACGTCAACTGTTGGGGTCTTCTCGTCTTCAACGGTCTTAATAACGCCGGTGGTTTCAGAAACGGTGAGGTTATACGTATCGGTATTGAGCTGGTAGCCAGCAGGAGCGGTAATCTCCTGAACACTGTAGGTGCCAGCAGGGAGCTTCTCGGTGGTAGCGGTACCATCTTCACCAGTGGTAATAGTCCAGGTCTTGGATGAATCAGTGGTGCTGGTCACCTTAAAGACTGCACCCGCAAGCTTGGTGTTATGGTCGTTCTTATCCACCTTGACGATGCGGATACGAGCGATGATGGTAGAAGTACCTTCTCCGCCGGAAGTTGCGTTGCGATATACCCAATCGGAGCTCCACTCAGGCTTGTCGGAGTACATCTTGATGAGGTTACGCAGAGCAACACCTGGAACGTACGTGGTGCGATACGTGAACTTAAAGCTCTGACCGTTGCTGAGGTCTATGCCAGAAAGGTCAAGATCAAACGACTGTCCATCAGGAGAAATGGTGAGCATACCTGGGGTAATACCCTGGTCAAGGAGCTGGTCGTGTAGACGGACGTTGTGGAAGTTCCCACCAGAGTAGTTGATGCGGCCGGTCCATTGAATCTCGTTTGCGTTGCCATCAACAATCTTGCCCCACTTGGAGAGGTACTCAGTACCAATGGTGCCAGGAGCAGTGACATCAAACGTTACAGGAACAGGGTTGCCAGAGACAGTAAAGATAAAAGACTTGCCGGTACCTGTCTGAACACGCTGCGAATCAATGGTAAAGCCAAGTCGAGCGGTACCGCGCAGGTCAGTGTGGTTGTTAACGTAGTCGGTAAAGACAACATGCATGTTTCCACCAAAACCACCGGTACCAGGGTTGACATGAGCTACTGCCATGACCTCGCCGGTTGCTGCATCGGTGATGTTAAAGGTAGACGCAGGATTAGCTGCGGTAAACCTCATCTCGTTAGGGAGGGTGACGTCAAAGTAATCGCCCGGCTCTACGTTAGCGTTTGCAGAGGCGTCCCACGTCATAGCAATGGCATACACATTTGCCTTGTTAACTTCGGTAGCTGTTTTACCAAAACGATCTTCAACTCTAAAGTCTGTAATGGTTGCGACAACCGCTTTAGGGGTGCCTGTAGCAGCTTCAGTGCTTGCAGTCTCAGCAAAAGCTGATTTTGCGGCAAGCGGAAGCGCCAGGACCAGCATGAAGACAAAACTTAACAGCTTAAACAGTCGTTTGTTCATCAGGACTCCTTTGCAATAGATACGTCTATTTTCACCTATTACAAAGAGAATTTATTTGAGATTCTGTATATATTTATATAGCTTTTTTAAAGTTCAAATATTTATGCAGGTACAAGGAATTTATCGGTTCTTTTTTCTGATACCTTTTAAATAAAGTACAGGTAATTTCACAGGTTCTTCACAATTGTTCACAACAAACATTCTGCACTATGTGCAGCTTAACGTAATAAAAATGGATAAATATTACCTCTAGTAAATTCAAATGCTGGACATTAGTCACTTTTTATACGTGATTCCGAATAGGTCATTTTTCTGTATGCAATTAAGGAGGCGAGAAGTTCTGTGGAGCCTTGCAAAATAGACGGTTTTCTCGCCAAAAAAGAACGCCTTGCCACGAGGACAAGACGTTCTTGTAACGTTGCGTGGAGCTGCGCGCCTGTGCTGCTACAATTGCGTGCCAGGCTTACTTGCGACGCTTAAGTGCAACTGCGCTGCCCAGTGCTGCCAAAGATCCAAAGAGGACGCCTGCAACAGAAGATGCATCTCCAGTGTAGGGGAGGTTGGACTTCTTGCGAGTCTTAGCAGGTTTCTCTGGAGTTGGAGGAACCTGGGTGTTAGTGACTACAAAGCCCTGAGTTGCGTCGCCCGTAATCTGGCTGGTGTAGCCGGCTACCTCGTCCTCAGAGATGGTGTAAGTAATCTCGGAGCCGTCAGCAGCATAAGCCTCAAGACCCGTGAAGGAATCCTGCCAGTTATTGTCAGAGCTCAAAGTAAGGGTCTTACCAGTATCAACGCCGTTTGCAAGCAGGTGGATAGTAACGGGACCACCTTCTGCACCAGACCAAACCTTCTGTACAGGAATGTCTGCATGAACGTTCTTCTTGTTCTCAATAATCTTGATAGTGCCGGACTGATTGTCAACGTTTACAGTGTAAACAGTAGCGTCACGCACATAACCATCTGGAGCAGTAAGCTCTTCGATGGTGTAGGAGCCGGTAGTGAGCCTCTCGGAGGTTGCAGTTCCGTCGGTGCCTGTAGTAAGAGTCCAAGAATCAGCTGGATTAGCAACGCTTGTTACCTTAAATGTTGCGCCTGGAAGCTGGGTAGTTGCGTTGTCAGCATCAACCTTGATGATGCGGATGCGGCCGACAAGATTGCCGATTGCGCCGCCGGAGTTGCTTGGAGAGTAGTAGGTAAAGCCAATCTCGCTTCTTGGAGCACCGCCAGCGTTGGTAAGCACACCATAGTTATGCAGAGCCATACCTGGGATAAAGGTGGTGCGGTACTGCAGGAGGTAACGCTGACCCTGGGAGAAGTCAACGCCACTCAGGTTAAGGTGGTAGGAGTGGCCGTCAGCTGCAATAGAAAGTGCACCATTTGGAATGGTGACCTCCTGAAGGTTGCTGAAGTTACCCGTTCCATCAAAGTCTGCACGATAGAGGTGGAAAGAGTTGGCAATGTAGGTTACCGATGCTGGCAGGTCGCCACCGTTTCTATCAGAGAGGGAGTCAGAGAACTCAACGCCAGTCATGTTAGAAGCAGAGTAGTTAAGACGAACGTACCAAAGTACCTCGGACTCAGTGCCGGTAACAGGACCGCCCCACTTGTTAAGCCACTCCTGGCCAATGGTGTTCTTTGGACGAACGATCATGTTGAGAGGAACAGCGGTGCCGTTAACGCCAAAATCAATGTGGGTATTATCGCCAGCGTTGATGGCGTCGCGGTCGTAGAGAGCGGACAGCGAGGGCAGTGAACTGGACTTTATCGGGCAGAGTAATATCAAAATAGTCACCTTCTGCCACGGTAGATGCGGTAGATTCCCAGTTAATTGTAATATGGTACAGATTATCAGTGGTAATCTCATTGACTGGTGTATAGGTATCATCAGCCACAGACATGCTGGTAATTTGAACCGGTGAAACAGTTGCAGCAGAAGCGAATGTTGTCACAAAAGTAACAACAATCATAAATGGCACAAGAAATGCACCTAGTCTGACCAGTACTTTTTTCATAAACCAAACTCCAATTCGTCTTGCGAGCGTGAGAAAATTATTGCAGATAGATACTTAAAAACTGTTACCAGTCTTGGTCGTCACAAAACAATTACATTTCAAGTTATAGTGTCTTTGACCTGCTCTTCTCGCCATATTTTGTGTTTTATAATTGTTAGAAATTAGTAGCATTTCTCGTCAGATTATAGAACTTTGCCGTCTTTTGTTTGCGCAGAATAAGAAGAGTTTTTGGCGCGCGCAATCTCTCGTG
>JAHACE010000131.1 GCA_018376005.1 Atopobium sp.
TGACGCAGAGATCGTCGAGGGTTCTACCAGTCTTGATACCGTTGCTCTTACTGGTGAGAGCGTGCCTCGTGACGCAACGGTGGGAGACAATATTATCTCAGGCTGTGTAAACCTTTCTGGTGTGGTACGCGCCCGCGTTACTCACCTCTTTGAAGACTCTACTGCTTCCCGCATCATTAAGCTGGTAGAGAGCTCAAACCAAAACAAGTCCAAGAGCGAGAGGTTTATTCGTCGTTTTTCTCGCGTGTATACTCCAGCAGTTGTTTACAGTGCCATTGCGCTGGCGTTTTTGCCACCACTGCTTTCGGGGGACTTTGTAGCTAACGCTTCTACCTGGGCTGTAAGGGCGCTTACCTTCCTTATTGCATCTTGTCCGTGTGCGCTGGTAGTTTCCGTGCCACTGGCCTTCTTTGGCGGTATTGGCGCTGCTTCGAAGGAGGGCATCCTAATCAAGGGCTCTTCGTACATTGATATGCTTTCTACCCTTGATACCGTTGCCTTTGACAAGACCGGTACGTTGACCGAGGGTGTCTTTGAGGTTCTGGCTGTTCATTCTCAGACCATTGGCGAGAAGGACCTTCTGCACCTAGCTTCTCACGTTGAGATGCACTCCACACACCCCATTGCTGCAGCTCTTCGTGCTGCTTATCCAAGCGAGGACGATAACTGTGTTATCACGGACATCAAAGAAATTGCTGGTCAGGGCATTTGCGCTAACGTGAATGGTAAGAGCGTTGCTGTTGGCAACAGCGCACTTATGGAGAGCCGAACGAGCTGATGCTCCAGCAGCAATCGCTTCCCTCAAAAACGTTGGCGTTTCTAAGGTTGTTATGCTCACGGGCGATAAACGCGACGTTGCAGAAGAGATTGCTGCTCAGATGGGCATTACTGAGGTTCGTGCTGAACTGCTTCCACAGGATAAGGTTTCTGCCGTTGAAGGCCTTCTCGCCCAAAAGACAGCTGGTAAGTCCCTTGCTTTTGTCGGTGACGGCATCAATGATGCACCCGTTCTTGCACGCGCTGATGTAGGCGTTGCTATGGGCGTTTTGGGGTCTGATGCTGCTATTGAGGCCGCCGACGTAGTTCTTATGGACGACAAGCTTTCTAAGCTCTCAAAGGCCGTAAAGATTGCTCGTCATACCTTGGGTATTGCAAAGCAAAATATTGTGTTTGCTATTGGCGTTAAGGTTGCTGTTTTGATCCTTGCAGCTTTTGGTTTGGCTCCCATGTGGCTAGCGGTCTTTGGAGACATAGGCGTTATGGTGCTTGCGGTTCTTAATTCCACTAGAGCTTTGAATATAAAGTCGATCAAGTAAAAGAGTCAGAGCTGCTGGCCTAAAAAAGGAGCGCCCGCAAAGGAGCGCTCCTACAAAGGTTGTTTTAGCAAACGGCTGTTTCTACACACAGCCAATTACAAATTACTGAGCCTTCTTACGAAGTCTACGAGCACGGTTTGCAAGATTGCGGACCGTGCTTTCCATTCCATGAGGAACGTAGGTTAGTGACTCTAAATCTTCTGGAAGGTAGTCAACAAGACTGACAGGCTCTGTGGGTGTGAAATCTGCTGGTACAGGACCTGGAGCAATCAGGTAGGCATGAACCTTAGCGCCTTGGGCGCCAAGTTTTTGTTCGTACTCACTAGGAACATCGTGAGGAAAATCTGTCTGTGCATCTCGCGTTTTCCAAATAAAGTTGTAACCAGCAACTTCAACTTGCTCAAGAGAAAAATCAAAAAGTGGCTGACTGTCCGTTTTAAGACGAACAACACCCTCTTTAGCCAAAACATTTCTATACTGCATAAGACGCTCAGCATCAGTGAGACGCAACTTTGCCTGCCTGATTCGAGGAAATGGTGCAGGGAAGTTGAGGTAAATAACAGAGACTTCTTCTGGCGAGAAGTACTCATCTATCTTCATGCCGGTACCAGGAACTACGATGGCGTTAGGCACTCCAGCTTCATACATTGTTTTAGCAGCATATGAAATACAGATAGGTTCTGTATCAATGGCTACAAAAAGGACATTAGGATTTGCCTTAGCTTGAGCGGCAGTAAAAGATCCTTTACCGCAGCCAAGGTCTACACGGACCTCAGAGAAGGGAACATGCCCCTCAGCAGTAATTGGCGCACACGCAGAAGCCCACGTACCTCTCAAAGCCTCTGGATGAGGCTCAATGACGCTGGAATACGCCTCTAAGCGCTCTTCCAGAACAAAGTTTTTAGGCAAACGTGCATGTAGTGCGCGCAAAGCAACTCCTTAACAAGCAGACAAAATCAGCGTTTCTTTACAGAAGCTGATCAAGCGTTTCTCCGTACGAAGGTAGGAATTCTGTCATAAAATCGCGCACTTCTGGAAGAGAATCTGCTAAATCTTCAACAACTCCACGAGTTGAGGCTTCAGCGGTAATAAATTCTGAGTTTCCAGACTGAGCTTCCTCAATACACTTAATGAGTGCTGCAATCTTATCTGCAGCTTTAATAAGCTTTCTAAGATAAGCTTCACTTTCTGAAGCCTCAGCGCTGTGAGTGAGCACCTGAGCATAGGCATCTTGCAGGTCTTCTGGCAGTGTGGAGAGAATGGTTTTCTCGGCACGTGCCTCTACCTGATGATAGGCATCTCTAATCTCTGAATTAGCATACTTTACAGGCGTGGGCATGTCTCCGGTGATAATCTCTGATGCATCGTGATACATACCAATAAGAGCTGCACGATCTGCATCAAGATTTCTGTGATAGCGCACATTTGCAATAGTTGCTAGGCAGTGAGAAATAACGGCCACGTCAAGGGCGTGTTCAGCAAGGCTTTCTGATCGAGAATTGCGCATAAGCGACCAGCGCTCAATGTAGCGCATGCGAGAGATAAGTGCAAAAAAGCTGGACTGCGACGAAGAATTCTGAGACATTGCCCCTCCTTAATTTGTTTTCTCAACCTTACCACGGATACCGGACAAAAACTGTTTTGACACAACTATGCAATGTAGTCATAGCAAATATGAAGTAATCAAATACTTTAGATGTTTATATGAAATTATTGATATCTGAACATCCGTTCATGGGTATTTTTGCTCCGCTTACCGGCAACCATGGCTAACTTATTCCAAAGGAGTTAACCCGGGCTTACTATGCAAGTAAACCTCGTCCGTTTAAAAGAAGTGAGCGGACAACAAAGGAAGGATGGGAAACATGAGTAAGTATGCTTTTGTAGGCGGCAAGCTCGTTGACGGTACTGG
>JAHACE010000132.1 GCA_018376005.1 Atopobium sp.
GTTGCCGTGAGTGACTCGCGGTCACAGACCACGCAGACTGCATATCTACATTCACCTTCTGCTCAGCAGGCATCACCTGCGGCTGAGCCAGAAATTTTGTTGGACCGATATCGCGTTCTTGCTCGCAGAGGTAACGGAGGTTTTGGCACCGTTTGTACCTGCTGGGATACTCGTTTGCAGAGGCGCGTAGCCATTAAACGCATGCCATTGTTAGGGGCTTCCGAGACTCCCGGCGTGCTTGCTTCAACTGTTGACGAGGCGCTTTCTGAAGCTCGAACTGCCTGCTTATTGGCTCATCCCAACATTGTGACCGTCCATGACTTTGAGATTGAAGGCGATTACGCTTACCTGGTCATGGAGTTTGTTGATGGCCTTAATTTATCGGAGCTCTTGGCTCGCGTTGAGGGTGGCTACCTCACCTATGCCGAAGCAGCTCACATGGTTTCTTCACTTGCAAAGGCGCTTCACTATGCCCATGAAAACGGCGTGCTCCATCTGGACATCAAGCCAACTAATATCATGATTGACCGCCAAGGTACGGTAAAACTTGCCGACTTTGGTATGGCAACACTTGCTTCAGCTGCTGGTTATGGTGGTGCTCGTGGAGGTACGGTAGGTTACATGCCTCCTGAACAGGTTGAAGGCATGCTTGTTGACGAGCGCGCTGATATTTTCTCGCTTGCTGTTGTTCTGAGGCAGACGCTAACGGGCGTCAATGTATTTGCGGGCAGAACGGCTAAAGAATCCCTTGATCACATCTACAAGGGTCCAAAAATTCCTCTGCTCAAAGAAGATCCCGAGGTCCCCTTTGCTGTAGATGCCGCCTTGACACAGGCGCTTTCCCCTGAGCCGTCAATGAGACAAGGCAGTGTGTCTGAATTTGCGCAAGAAATTGTGACTCCTCTTGGCAGCGAAAAGCAGGGCGAGAAAAGCCTCAAATCCCTGGTGGAACAGTCGGAAGAAGAGGAAACCGAGACCTGGGACGTCAAGCATCTTCCGCTCTCAATCCGCTTCCCCTGGCTGCCCTCGGCTGCCGTGCGTGGCGTATCAGCCCTGGTCACCGGTGTTCTTCTCGCCCAGTTGGGTTCTGCGCTTGTCATTGCATGCGCGGTATATGCCCTGGCAAGCATTAGCCCTACCAGCACTTCGTTCCCGTTTGCAACGCTTGTAACCTTGGTGAGCGTTATCTGGTGGGCGTTTGCGGGAAGGGCCTCAAAATTCAGCAGTATCAACTGCTTATTAGGAGCTTTATTACCTACTCCTGTTTCAGCACCAGCACTTGTCTCCGCTACTATGCGTCCACTACCTGCAGTTTTAACAGGAGCCTTTAGCTATCTTTTTGGAACTTTATTTGCTAGAGGCATATCTTTGGGCTTTGCGGCAACTCCCCTTGCCTATGACTACACCTCACTGGCCTCAGGACTTCCTTTCTGGATTCGCTTTGGGGCATGCTCCCTATCTGCTCTTTTAGGCTCGCTTATTAGCCAGAAAAGACGTCGCAGATGGATGGTTTTTGGACAAATTGTCTGCGCCATATTGCTTTCAAGTGGCTTTATATGGGCAGCTTGGATGGAGAATCCCAATTTTTGGGTAGTTGAAAGTATAGTTTCTGTACTAATTACGGTATTCTTATGTGTACTTGTATGTATTGCAATTGTCCTGATAGGTCCACTTGACGCGGATCAGGAAGGCGAGGAATTAGATGAGCTTTCTTAGTGACTTTGAAAACCGTATTGGTTCGGTCTTTGGTGCCGCACCTCAGGGATACGCAGAGCCTTTCTCTTTTAAGAAGCTTGCCAAACGCGCAGCTAAAGAGATGGAACGTGAGACGTATGAGATTGATGGTGTAGACACTGCGCCTGCCCTGTATACCGTTTTAGTTGCTCCTCAAGACGATTCACTGATGCGTCCTCTTTATGCTGATCTAACTGCAGAGGTTTCTGACTTCGTGGCTGCTCAGGCTCAGCAAAAAGATTATGTATTTGTTGGTCAGCCGCTTGTTCGTTTTATGGTTGACCCATCTCTGAAGCCTGGAAAATTTGCTGTCTTTGCAGAAAACGTTGACGGCAATACGCTTGACCAGCTACGCAATGAAGAGCGTGCTTTCTTGGGTGGAAACTCCAGTGTTGGAGGAGCTGCAGCTCAAATGCCTCAGCAGCACAATTCCCGCGCTGCTGTTCAGCCAGAACCACAGCCAGAGCCAGATCCTCTGTCTGTAGTTCGCCCCGTTTCTGCAGATAATGCAACGCCAGAGGTTTTGGGAGATCTTGCTGGTACAGACGCTGGTCTTGCGGTAATGCCACCAGACTTTGTTGAGGCTCAAGGTGCAATTCCTGTTGTTTCCGCAGCTGAGTCCACTCCTATGCCTGTTCTTCCTAGCTCAAATGGACTTCCAGACCTGCCCGTAAACGGAGCTATCCCAACAGCAGCTCCTGTTCCTATGACTCAGCGTCGTATCACGCCTTCCCTTGATGCCCAATTAAACGGCGCGGGCAGTCGTTCTTCTCGCAATCTGCAAGGCACGCCACGCGCAAACATGGATGCTACCTGCATTTTGATTGATCGTCAGAGCGGTCGTTCGTATCGCGTTGAGGCTCCTCGAGCCATTATTGGTCGCGAGCGCTCTCAGGCAGACGTTGTTTTGCGCGATCCTAACGTTTCAAGACGTCACGCCGAGATGACCTATGACGGTCACGATTGGCACATTGCTGATTTGCACTCCACTAACGGAACGCTTGTCAACGATATCGACGTAGATGAGGTAATTCTGCGCGACGGAGACCTCATTACCATTGGTCTTATGGACCTTCAGTTCCGGGAGAACTAATGATTGATTTGATTCTCTTTGCAGGACGTGTTCTGCTTGTTGTCCTGTTGTACATCTTCCTGTTCTCGGTCATGCGCACGGGCATTGGTCTTGTCCGCGGCCAGCGCAAAGACGGAGCTATTTGGTCCGTTGATGTCGAGAAGGGCGTCAAGTCCTTACGTGGTCTTCACGTAGACATCTTGGGTCCTGTTGTTATTGGACGTTCTCCTTCGTCTGACATTGTGATTGACGAACCTTACGTTTCTGCTTCACACGCCCGCTTTACTATCCAGGGCCCTGCTCTGGTACTTGAAGACCTTGGATCCACAAACGGAACCATGGTTAATGGTCACATCATCGAGCAGCCTGTTACCCTTCGCGACACAGACGAAGTCCAGGTCGGCGATGTGATTATGCGTGTTGGACGTCGATAAGAGGCTCATGGTTTCTTCTGATACAACACATATTTCTGATACACCTACACAAGAGCCCGTGAGTGCTCCTGGTCGTTGTGAGCTGCCACTTGATGGTCGTTGTGACGCAGAGGCGGTTTCTGGCTCTAACACCTTTATTTCTTGGGGCGCCCGCTCTGACGTGGGATTAGTTCGCGAGCATAACGAGGACTCGTTCCTTTTGCGCACTCCCCTTTTTGCCATCTGCGATGGTATGGGAGGTCACGCCGCTGGTGAGGTAGCAAGCTCCATTGCTGTTAAGGTTATTGCCGAACAGGCACCAAGTACCGCGGCAATCAGATGGCTGTTGCCCATGTTGGTGACTCTCGTATTTACCTGCTTCATCACGGAACTTTGGTCCGCATTACGCACGACCACAGCTACGTTGAGGAGCTCATTGATTCTGGCCAGATTACCGCTGATGAGGCGCGTACACACCCTTCTCGCTCAGTAGTTACGCGAGCTCTTGGCTCTGATCCAGACATGTACGCAGATCATTTCTCGCTTGAAGTATCTGATGGTGACCGCATCATCTTGTGCTCCGATGGCCTTTCTGGCATGGTGCCCGACGACGAGATTGAATCCATTGCTGTTTCTAACGTCACGCCGCAAAAGGCCGCAGATAACCTTGTTTCCGCAGCTCTTACCTATGGCGGATCTGACAATATCACCGTTATTGTCATTGATGTCTTAGACGACGGCATAGCCGATCAAACCAGACGTCACCTTACCCGTGGCGTCATTGCAACGTTTATCTCGTTTCTTGCACTCTTTGCCGCCACTGTTGCCGTGTTCTTCCTGTTTGTAAGTAGCGAGTGGTACTTGGGAATTAACGGAACTACCGTTGGCGTCTATCGAGGTATTCCTACAACAATCGCCGGCATAAACATGTCGTCACTTGTTGAAACTACGTCGATTGAAATAAAAGATTTGCCTGACGCAGTTCAAGACTCACTAGCCGAAGGAATCCGCGTTAAAAACGAGGATGAAGCACATAGCACCGTCGAGAATTACCGCAAACAAATTGACGACGCCAACAACAAGGCGGTCAAAAAGAAAGAAGACGCTCAGTCTGGCGGAACACCCACAACAGAAACAACAACGTCAACAACAAGTTCGGGAGGTGAGTAGGAATGGAAAAAGCAGGTGGACTAAGGCGTAATACATTGCAGCATTTACCGTGGCTCACATTGCTATTAGGTTCCTTGCTCCCGCAGCAGACCCCGCTATTCTCCCCATTGTGTTTGTGCTCTCGGGAATTGGCATCACCATGGTCACCAGACTTGCACCAAATCTCGCAGTCAACCAGACCATTTGGCTCTTTATCTCTGTTGTTGTGATGATTGTGGTACTGGCGGTCATTAGAAATCTTGACGCGTTAGCACGCTACAAATACTCCATTGGTATTCTCGGCGTCATACTGCTTCTTCTGCCAATTGTTATTGGCCAGGATCGCTACGGCGCAAAACTCTGGATTTCTTTTGGCGCATTCACCTTCCAGCCTGGTGAGCTTGCAAAGATTGCCATTACGCTCTTCCTGGCATTTTATCTTGCACTGAATCGAGAAGCCCTATCGGTCTCCATGCGTTCTTTTGGACCTTTCCGCATTCCTCGCTTTAAAATGCTGCTTCCTCTGTTTGTCATGTGGGGCATCAGCCTGATTGTTGTTATTTTTGAACGCGACCTTGGTAGCGCTCTGCTCTTCTTCGTGTTCTTTGTCATCATGCTCTATGTAGCAACAGGTCGCGCAAGCTACGTTTTTGTCAGTATTGCGCTCTTGGCCATTGGCGGCGTGGTGCTTTATCACTTCTTTGGTCACGTTCAGACTCGTGTCAACATTTGGCTTAACCCCTTCAAAGATCCCGCTGGAGACGGCTACCAAATTGTCCAGTCCCTCTATTCCATCGCAGATGGAGGCCTTGCTGGCACCGGAATTGATAAGGGAATGCCTACGCTTATCCCTATTGTTGAGTCTGACTTTATTTTCTCGGCCATTGCTGAGGAGCTGGGACTCTTTGGCGGAGCGGCAATTATTACCCTGTTCCTGCTCCTTACTGTGCGCGGTCTTGCAACAGCGGCTCGTGCAAAGTCCGATTCATCTGCTTTTGCGGCTGCTGGTCTTACCAGTGTTTTGGCGTTCCAAACCTTCCTCATTGTTGCAGGCGTTACTAAGCTCATGCCTCTTACCGGCGTTACCCTGCCCTTTATGAGTCAGGGCGGTAGCTCTCTTCTTTCCAGCTTTATCATTGTTGCCCTGCTGCTCAGGGCTGGTGACGAGGGAACTGGTCGCGAAACAGAGCTTGAGCCAAGCAAGAAAACGCTTGACTCCCAGAGGCTTGAAATTTCTTCTGGTGGAGCTCACGCCTCTTCCGTTTTGCATGGCAGCCACATCCGTGGAGGCTTTGGTCTGCAGTCTGAGGAGTCCGGTGTTCTGGGACGTGTTGCTCTCGGAAAACGTCTGACCAATTTGGTTACCGTATTTACCCTCTTCTTCACCGTTCTTCTCGGCAACTTGACCTTCTTGATGGTCATTGACGCACCTAGACTTCAGGCGCTCCCTACCAACAACCACACTATTGCTAAGAGCGCATATGTTCAGCGGGGCGCCATCATGACTTCTGACGGCGTCACCCTGGCAGAGAGTGTCAAGCAAGACGACGGCACCTACGTGCGTAACTATCCACACGACGGTATGGCTTCTCACACCGTTGGCTACATCTCTACCCAGTATGGAACTGCAGGTATCGAGTCCTCCATGAACGAGACGCTCACCGGACACGCAGATCATTCCGACTGGAGAAGCGCTCTGTACTCGATGGCAGGCGTTAATACCGCTGGTTCAAGCGTTGTTTTAACCATCAATTCCCAGATGCAGGCTGTAGCAGAAGCTGCACTCCAGGGATATTCCGGCTCCATTGTTGTTATGGATCCAGCCACCGGAGCCGTGCTTGCAAAGGCTTCAAGCCCTTCATACACCCACGCTGATCTGGGCACTGTTAT
>JAHACE010000133.1 GCA_018376005.1 Atopobium sp.
TGGCCAAGACCAGTCGGTAAATGCTGGGTGATCATAGCCCTTCTCGACAGCAAACTCGAAGGCCTCGGTGCGGAACTTCTCCCACTCGTCGATCTGATCCGCCCACTTCTCAGCATCAATCATGCGGAGAGCGTCAGCAGCAAGTGCCCAACGGTCCATGTTGTTCAGGCGCAGCATGTCGTAAGGAGTTGTGGTGGAACCCTGCTCCTCGTAGCCGTGAACATTGAAGTTGTCGTGATTTGGACGGTTCCAAATCAGGCGGCGGACAGAACCGGCGTAAGCGTGGAATGCAAAGAGAACTGGCTTGTCTGCGGAGAAGAGCTTGGTGAACTCCTCGTCGGAGAGAGCCTCGTTGTTCTCGGAAGCGTTCTGGATCTTGAGCAGATCAACAACGTTGACGAAGCGAGCCTTGATGCCCAGCTTGCCAAGCATGTCAAGCGCTGCCAGGAGCTCCTGGGTTGGAACATCGCCGCAGGATGCGAGAACAATGTCCTCCTCGCCAGCCTCAGCGTTGGAAGCCCACTTCCACTCCTTAGCACCAGCTGCAAGCTCCTCGCGAGCCTCGTCGAGAGTTACCCACGTTGGAGCAGGCTGCTTACCAGCAAAGATTGCGTTGATGCAGTTTGTGGAGGTGTAGCACTTCTCGCCAACTGCAAGCAGGAGGTTAGCATCTGCTGGGAAATAGATGTTGGTGATGTGGTCGTTGTTGAAGCTCTTGTTGAGCATGATGTCAACAAAACCAGGATCCTGGTGAGAGAATCCGTTGTGGTCCTGGCGCCAAACGTGGCTGGAAAGGACCAGGTTGAGAGCGGAGATAGGCTTGCGCCATGGAATGTGGCGGACGGTAGCCTCGAGCCACTTAGCGTGCTGGTTGATCATGGAGTCAACGATGTGAACGAATGACTCGTAGCTGGACCAGATACCGTGGCGGCCGGTCAGGGTATAGCCCTCAAGCAGACCCTCGCACTGGTGCTCGGAAAGCTGCTCGATAACGTTACCAACTGGGGAGATGTGCTCGTCGTTCTCAAAGTCGTCGTTGAAGCCGCCGAACCACTGCTTGTCGGTTACCTGGAAGGATGGCTGCAGACGGTTGGAAGCGGTCTCGTCAGGTCCGAAGATACGGAACTCGGAGCGGTTGCTGTTGATGAGCTCAGCGGTGTACTCGCCAAGGACGCGCGTAGCCTCAGTGGCACCAAAGCCGTGGCCCTTCTCGGCAACTGGGATCTCGTACTTCTTTGCGTCAGGAAGAACGAGGTTGCGGCGGATTGCACCACCGTTTGCGTTAGGGTTAGCGCCAAGGCGGAGATCGCCCTTAGGCATGAAAGCGGTAACCTCTGGACGGATTGCGCCCTTCTCGGTGAAGAGAGTCTCTGGCTTGTAGGAGCCCATCCAGTCGCGAAGGACCTGGAAGTGAGCCTCGGTGTCGCGAGCAGATGCCAGTGGAACCTGGTGTGCGCGCCAAGAGCCCTCGGTCTTCTTGCCGTCAATGTAAGGAGGGCAAGTCCAACCCTTAGGGGTGCGGAAGATGATCATTGGGTAGTAAGGACGGGATGCGTCACCTGCGGCTGCGCGAGTCTTGATAGCGCAGATCTCGTTGAAGACAGCCTCGAGAAGAGCTGCGAAACGACGGTGGATGGATGCGTGGTCCTCGTCGTCGAATCCAGCAACAAAGTTGTATGGGTGGTAGCCCATGCCGCGGAAGAACTCGTCGCGCTCGCCGTCGGAGATACGAGCAAGGATGGTTGGGTTAGCAATCTTGTAGCCGTTGAGGTGCAGGATTGGGAGAACGATACCATCGGTCAGTGGGTCCATGAACTTGTTAGTCTGCCAAGAAGTTGCAAGTGGGCCGGTCTCTGCCTCGCCGTCGCCAACAACAGCGACTGCCAGCAGGGATGGGTTGTCCAGGACTGCGCCGTATGCGTGGGACAGGACGTAGCCCAGCTCGCCGCCCTCGTGGATGGAGCCTGGAGTCTCAGGTGCGTAGTGGGAAGGAATTCCGCCTGGATATGAGAAGCGACGGAAGAACTTCTGGAGGCCCTCTTCATCGTCGGTGATGAATGGGTAGGTCTCGCGATATGTGCCGTCGAGCAGGGACTGTGCGGTACCTGCAGGTCCACCGTGACCAGGGCCCATGAGGAAGATGGTGTTCTGGTTATGGTCGCGGATGAAGCGGTTGACGTGGCCGAACAGGAAGTTCAGGCCTGGGGTGGTTCCCCAGTGGCCAACCAGGCGATGCTTAACGTCCTCGCGAGAGAAACCGTCCTTCATAAGAGGGTTGCTGCGAAGATAAATCTGACCAACAGACAGGTAGTTAGCTGCGCGCCAATACCTATCGACGCCGGCAAGCTCGTCCTCAGATACAGGCTGATTCAGGGTCTGCCAAGGTGTGCCGTACACGGGCTGAGCCATGTGCTCCTCCTTTTCTTGGGCTGCTGCCTGCGCGTTTACGCAGGTTAGGCAACCTCGTTGCTTCCATCACCTGAGCGTTTGTTTTGTTCGCACTCAACTGGGCGCGCATAAAACAACACATACATAACAGTATGATGCTTCGGCTATGTTTCAAATACTACTGTAAGTGATAAAACGTTTTATCACTGTGAGATTTCTTGAAATTTCTTTCCTGAGAGACGCTTCAAAGTGGTAAAAAATGCGTTTAGTTGGAGATTTCATTTTTCTGCATACAACGTTTGCCCAGATAAAAGTTTTTGAGTCGGTAAAAAATCGTCTTAGTTGGGGATAAATCGGCCAATTTTAAGTTTTCATCCCCAACTAAACGGGTTTTTTACCTTTTTCGGTACATAATTTTGAACCAAAAAATTACGTATTCATAGGAATGAATTTAATTGCACAAATATGCAGAAATCTGATTAGCGACCCAAAACACGCACACTATTCTTCTCAATCATGCGCGGCTCAAGAATTATCTGGATTGACGCGCTGTCATCTTGCGCTTCGATGCCGTTATTTTTACCTGGCACAGCTTCTTGCGTCGCAGCTGATTGCGTTGCAGCTGCTTCCGTCGCGGCTTCTTGCGTCACGGCCCTCTGCACAACATCCGCCCCGCGCTCGCCCAGACGACGAAACATAATTGAAAGCGCGGCATCAGAAAGCTCATCAACATTTTGCTCAATCGAGGTCAGCGCTGGCTCAAACAGTGCGTCTGAAATGCTGTTATCGTATCCGACAACAGAATAGTCGCGTGGAACATGCAGGCCGCGCTCATACAGGTAGCGCAGCAAGCCCAACGCAATGTTGTCCGACGTCGCAACAACCGCGGTAGCGTTCACGCGAATCAGCTGCTGAGCTGCAAGATACGCATCAGGAATGTAATAATCACTGGTCAGCACAAGCGACTGATCTAGCTCCAGGCCCTTCTCGCCAAGAGCGCGAACGTAGCCGTTGAGGCGTGCGCAGCCGGTGTTGGAAGCGGTGTTGACCATGCATGCGATGCGGCGATGACCGTGGTCTAACAGATATTTTGTGGCCAGATAACCGCCAAGCTCATTGTTGAACGTGACTTTGTCGCAGTCGAGCGCGTCGATGGTTCGGTCCACCATGACGTACGGCACGGGCAGCTGCTCCAGGTCGGCGATGAGCTGCTTTGAGGCTTCTACCTCGTCGGACGTGATGATAAAGATGCCGTCGGCGCCGCGATTGACCAGCAGCCGCACAAGGTCCGCATCGTTTGACGTGCTGTTATCCGAGTTAGTGATGAACAGCACGTACCCGCGGCGGCGGCACTTCATCTCCAGCATCTTTGCAAACGACGAGAAAAATCGGCTCTCGATATTCGGCACGATCAGCCCCAGCGTCTGCGTATGCTGTGTGACCAGGCTTCTTGCAATCTGGTTGGGAATGTAGTGCTCGCGACGGGCAACGTCGAGGATGCGGCGGCGGTTCTCGTCGCTCACGCGCACCGGCCGGCCGTTCAGTACCAGCGAAACCGTGGCGGACGACAGCCCCACCTCGCGCGCAATCGTTTTTAGGGTGACTTTTTCTGCCACGTTACCTCGCAACTTGCCCCGTTTGTCGTTGTTGCTTAAGTATAATAGTCGAGAAACCCCTTGCGGCTGGTCGTCCGCCAAAAGCCAGACGCTGTCTCCACACGACAACCGCACCTGGACCCCGGCACCGCACGCAAGCTGCACCTGCGCCCCGGCGCTCGCACGACAACCGCATTCCGAGAGGACGCGCATGAACATCACTCCACAGGAAATCGCCGAAACCCTCGCCATGGTCAGCGAGCAAAACCTTGACCTGCGCACCATTACGATGGGCATCTCGCTCAATAGCTGCGCAGACGAGGACCTGAATCGCATGTGCCAGAAGGTCTACGACCGCATCACGCGCCAGGCCGAGCACCTGGTGTCCGTGGCCGAGGACCTGGAGCGCGAGTACGGCATCCCCATTGCCAACAAGCGCGTTTCCGTCACGCCAATCGCGCAAATTGCGGCGTGTACCTCAGCGCAAGACCTGACCCCGCTTGCTTACACGCTTGACCGCGCGGCCGAGACACTGGGTATCGACTTTTTGGGCGGCTTCTCGGCACTGGTCCACAAGGGCCTTGGCGACGCCGACCGCCGACTCATCGCATCCATCCCCGAGGCGCTGGCCACCACGTCGCGCGTCTGTTCCTCGGTAAACGTCGCTTCTACGCGCGCGGGCATCAACATGGACGCCGTCCTGCTCATGGCCAAAACCGTGCTTGAAGCCGCTCGTCGCACCACCGACATTCAGTGCTACGGTGCCGCTAAGCTGGTCGTTTTTGCCAACATGGTGGAGGACTCCCCCTTCATGGCCGGCGCGGTC
>JAHACE010000134.1 GCA_018376005.1 Atopobium sp.
ACAGTCAGGACTCTTGTTCTCTGCGTATTTGCTTCGCCGTCATCTGTCCTCAATTGCACGTACGCTCAAGCTTGTGTGGTGGGGAGCTCGCTACAAGCTGCACCTTCCTCAAAGGCAGGAAGAGGCGCGTGAGCTGGTTGTTGGCGCACTTACGCAGTATAGCGTTGAGTTTGCAAATGCTGTCATGCACGATTTTCATCGCGAGGTAATTGAGGGGATGTATCGCCCTCAGGCGCTGGAAGAGGTGCGTCGTCGGCAGGCAGAGGGTTGCTGTGTGCTGTTGGTGTCAGCAACGTTTGAACCTATCGCGGAATTGGCCGCAGAGAAGCTGGGAGTAGACGGGTTTCTCGCCACAAAGATGCAGGTGGGAGCCGACGGGCACTATACCAGCAAAGTTGACGGTCCCGTGATCGAGGGCGCTCAGAAGCTGGTTTCGGCAACTGAGTGGTGCAACCAGCGCTTTGGCGAGGGCAACTGGGAGATTGCGTACGCGTACGGCGATCACTACTCGGACGCAACGCTTTTGTCGGCAGCTCAAACGCCGTGCGCCGTTTGCCCTGGTCCAACGCTTGCCAGGCTTGCAAACAAGCGCGGCTGGAAAATTTTGAACTGGTAGCAAAGATTGAACTAAGAGCAACATCTGAACTAAGAGCAACGACTGAACCGATAGTAAGAATCAGTCTGTAACAATGACTGACCTGGTCACAAGCCAGATAAGTGAGAAAAGCAGTCCCTCAAGCGGACGCACGAGGGGTACTTGGAGAACCAATGGAAATTTCGCGCAAAACTGACTATGCAATCCGCATGCTTTCTTCGCTGGTAAGAAGCCCAAAGAAGCTTCTTTCTGTTCGCGACGCCGCAGAAGAAAACGATATTCCATACTCCTTTGCTCGCTCAATCCAGCATGACCTGGTCATTGCAGGCGTGATTGTCAGCACGCGCGGCGCTCACGGTGGCATGATGCTGGCCATTGATCCAACTGAGGTGAGCGTTCTTGATATTGTCGAGGCAGTTCAGGGACCTGTTTTTATTTCCAGCTGTGAGTGGGCAGGTCCTAATAACGAGCCATGCCCTCGTCATAATTCGTGCTATTTTGGGCCTCTTTGGTGCAGTGCTGAGAAAACCTTGCGTAATTTCTTTGCGTCCGTGACTCTGCATCAAGTTGTTGTTGAGGGTCTTATGCCAGAGATGGTTGGTGAGTTCCAGCTGGTAAAAAATGAGAACGCCCAGCGTAATGAGCAGATTATCCAGAATGCCGCTGCCGCTATTGAGGCTGAGGTTACTGCCGGCACGTTTGATAACCTGCTTGATGGTGAGGTTATTTCTGCTGAGAAAAAGCCTTACGAGTTCAATATTGGTCGATAAGAAAATCTCACATACAAAAATGAGTGGCGAAGTGGAACCCGCATCAGAACTCACTCCGGAACTGCGTGTATTTGTTGAGTTTGTAGACAAGAAAGGTCGCGAGTTGTATCGCGATTTGCCTTGGCGTCGCACGTATGACCCGTATGCTATCTGGATTTCTGAGGTTATGCTTCAGCAGACGCAGGTCAGCCGTGTAGATGGACGCTGGCAGAGGTGGTTGGAGCGCTTCCCAACGGTCGATGCGCTGGCCGCCGCCGCGCCTTCGGACGTGCTTGAAGAATGGCAGGGTCTGGGCTACAACCGTCGTGCTTTGTCCGTGCATCGAGCAGCTCAGGCAATTTCTGAGGCTGGCGGCATCTTTCCACAAGATCCAAAGGAGCTGGTAAAGCTTCCAGGTATTGGTCCCGCAACTGCTGCAGGTATTCGTGCGTTCGCGTTCAACCTGCACGGTGTTTACCTGGAGACTAACGTGCGCACGGTCTTCCTGCACGAGCTGTATCCGCAGGCAGAGGGTGTGCCAGACTCCGAGCTTGTCCCGCTGGTAGAGCTAACGTGCCCTGCGAGTGTTGAGGACGCCGGGAACGCCGACGGCACAGCGGGCGCTGATACCGCTGTGGACACCGCCGCGAATGCCGCGGACGCTGATAGTACTGAGAATGATGCCACAGCGGAGCTCACACCACGTAGCTGGTACTACGCCCTTCTCGACTATGGTGCGTACCTGAAGAAAACCATTCCCAACCCTTCGCGAAGGTCAAAAAGCCACGTCAAGCAGTCGCGCTTTGAGGGATCTCATCGACAGAAGCGAGCCGAGCTCTTGCGTGTTCTTCTCGCCCACAAAGACGAGGGAGGAGCGGTGTTCGAGACGCTTCACCAGGAGCTCTGCCAGATTGAGGTCAATGCGGGGCGAGAAACCCTTGATGAGCAGGTTACCCTTGGCTTACTTGAAGAACTTGCGAAGGAAGGCTTTTGTCAGAAAAATGATGAATACTGGATGCCTTAAATGGTTATAATTCATAGTGCTGACGAAGGGGTCAGTATATGAACATAAATGCTAATGATTATCATTTGCATTTGTTCACCGCAGGTAACACAGCGCTACCCAGGCGCTTAACATCGCGCTCACAAGCGCTTTGACATGCGTTAACGTGCCACTCGTTAGCGCGGGAGAGGAGAAAAAATGGCAGTAGATTTTGAGAATTCTCAGACAAAGAAGAACCTCGAGGCAGCTTTTGCTGGTGAGTCCCAGGCTACCAACAAG
>JAHACE010000135.1 GCA_018376005.1 Atopobium sp.
CGTTCTTGCATATCTGCGTCGGTAAAGAGAAGTGAGCCAAATTCCTGAGAAACTTTGTCGTGAGCCACAGCCCCTCCTTGTGGGTAAATGCTGGCAGTTTGTCTGTTTTCTCGCGTGCCGGGCACGTTATGTTGGTTGTTATTTTCGCACGTTTGACAGAGTCAGAGTGGCGAGGATACAAACAGAAACATAACGATTACAAAAATTTTGGCCGCTGCCCAAATGAGATGTGGGCTTTGTTTCCATGGGCTCTGGCGCGCATAAGCAGAGGAACTCTTAGTACAATAGAAGCACACAAAACTAAGAGGAGCAGGTATGTCTGATACTACTATGCCAGTTGATACTACAGATCAAAACGAGGTTGCATCAATCAAAGAAGGTGCAGTTAAACCACGTAGAACCATTGCCGTTATTGACGGAAACTCACTCATGCACCGAGCATTCCATGCAATCCGTCAGCCAATGGCAGCACCAGATGGTACGCCAACCGGCGCGCTGTTTGGCTTCTTCAACATGTTTATCAAGCTTGTTGAGTCCTTCTCGCCAGATGGTGTTATTTGTGCGTTTGATAAGGGAAAACCTCAGGTTCGCATTGATATGTTGCCTCAGTACAAGGCCCAGCGTCCTCCTATGGATCCTGCTTTGCACGCTCAGTTTCCCATAGTCAAAGAGCTGCTCAAGACGCTGGACGTTCCTGTCTGCCAGCTTGAAGGCTGGGAGGGCGACGATATTTTGGGTACCCTTGCCCGCCGTGGTGAGGCTGAGGGTTACCAGATGCTGCTCTTCACGGGCGACCGCGATATGTATCAGCTCTCCACAGAAAACGTCAAGATTGTCTCTACGCGCAAGGGCGTCTCTGACGTCTCAATTATGACGCCAGAGACTGTTGCAGATCTCTATGCAGGTATTACGCCAGAGCTTGTCCCAGATTTCTATGGCCTCAAGGGAGATTCTTCCGACAACATTCCGGGCGTTCCTGGAATTGGCCCCAAGAAAGCCGCTGCGCTGATTGTGGAGTATGGCTCGCTTGACCAGGTCATTGCTCACGCTGACGAGGTTAAGGGCAAGGTGGGAGAAAACCTTCGCACTCATATTGATGACGCGCTGCTTTCCCGTAAGGTTGCTACCATTCGCACTGATGCACCGCTTGATATCAACCTGGATGACGCTAAGTTCCCAACATTCGATCCAAATGACGTGGTCAAGGCCTTCTCGGCTTTGGGCTTTACCGGTATGACCTCAAGGCTTGCTCGCATGGCTGGCGGCTCTGCTGCTGGCGCAGTCGCACAAACTGCTTCTACTGCGCCTGCACTTCCTATTCCATCAGAGTTTTTGCAGGCAGGAGACGCATCTGCTGTGCTCACTGCTGCAATTGAGAATCAGGAGTGGATTGGCGTTGCAGAGGATTCTGCGGCCGATACTGGAGCGCTCTTTAGCCTTTCTCGCACGCTTTGGGTGTCTACAGAAAAGGCGCTCCTCAAATTTGAGGGAGAAAACGCCACCGCAGCGCTCTTACGTATTTTGCGAGAAGCCCGTGTTGCTGCAGACGATGTCAAGGCGCTGCTACACGAGGTAAGCCCTGTTGATTCGTCTGAGCCACAGAAACTGGATATTGAGACCATTGATTCTGATCACCTCTTTGACACGGGTGTTGCCGCGTATCTGCTTGAGTCTGATCGTTCAAGCTTTGATATCAACGGCTTGGTTGAGCTGTACTTTGGCTCTGAGCTTCCTGAGCCTACAGATGAGATTCCAGCTGCAGCACTAAGAGCTGTAGCTGCAAGGGCTCTTGTGCCTGTGCTCACTAAAAAGCTTGAAGACGATGGTTCTTTGGAGCTCTTTACTTCTCTGGAGATGCAACTTTTGCCTGTACTTGCTGCGATGGAGCGTCGTGGTCTCTACGTTGATCCTCAAGAGCTTGCTAAGCAGTCTTTGGAGCTGGGTGAAGATATTGCACAGCGTGTGGCAAGCATTCACCAGACAGCAGGCGAGGATTTTAACTTGGATTCTCCAAGCCAGCTTTCACATATCCTGTTTGACGTGCTTAAACTTCCAACTTATGGCCTCAAAAAGACGCGCACCGGGTTCTACTCCACCAACGCAAAGGTGCTTGGAGACCTGGCGCAGGAGTACCAGATTGTTGCTGACGTCCTTGAATATCGTGAGCGCGCCAAGATCAAATCAACTTATCTCGATGCGCTTCCTTCGCTTATTCGTGGCGATAAGCGCATCCACACCACATTCAATCAGACTGTTGCTGCAACAGGAAGGCTTTCCAGCTCTGATCCAAACCTGCAGAACATTCCTACCCGCTCTGAGCTGGGACATCGTGTTCGCACCGCCTTTACCGTTCCCGAGGGCAGCGTTTTTCTCGCCTGCGACTACTCCCAGATTGAGCTGCGCTTGCTGGCACATCTTTCAGCTGACGAGCACCTAGTAGCAGCATTTAACTCTGGTGCCGATTTCCACGCCGCAACTGCTGCACGCGTCTTTGGCGTGCCTGTTGAAGAGGTTACCCCAGCACTTCGTAGCCGTGCTAAGGCAGTTAACTTTGGCATTGTCTATGGTCAGCAGGCCTTTGGTCTGGCAACGTCTCTGAAGATTTCCCGCAAGGAA
>JAHACE010000136.1 GCA_018376005.1 Atopobium sp.
CGAGAAACCCATGGCACCTCGCAAACAATATCCACTTCGTGTAGCTCCAGAAGTCTGGGAGGCGGTTGAACGCTGGGCGCAAGACGACATGCGTTCAACTAACGCTCAGGTAGAATGGATTTTGCGCGATGCTCTGAGAAGGGCAAAGCGCTCTCCAAAAGTTCAAGACACTCGTGTGAACAAGATAGATAAATTGGAAGAAGGAAACTAACATGGCCGACAATATTCCACAGCCACCTGTTCCTAACGCTCCCGTACCTCCCGCTGCTCCTGCTGCTCCTGCGGCTCCCGCCGCGTCAGCCGCACCAGCCGCACCTGCAGCTGCCGCTGCGCCTGTGTCTGCGGCTTCTCCCGCACCGGCCCCAGCCCCAGCAGCCCCAACACCAGCGGCTCCTGGCGAGGTTGTTCCCGTGTTGAGCGTCCAGCACTTTACCAAGAAGTATGGCTCCAAGGTAGCTGTTTCTGACCTTTCGCTCGACGTTATGCCTGGCGACATCTACGGTTTTATCGGCCACAACGGCGCAGGTAAGACCACGCTTATCAAGTCTATCGTTGGTGCTCAGCCATTTGAGGGCGGCGTCATTTTTGTGGATTCAAAGAATGTGCTGGTTGACCCTGTTGGCTCAAAGCAGGTCATCGCTTACGTCCCAGATAACCCAGACATTTACGAGTTCATGAGCGGCATTAAGTACCTCAATTACGTCAGTGACATCTTTGGCGTTCCTGCAGAGAACCGCGTCGAGCGCATTACTACGTTGGCCAACCGCTTGGGCATCACTGATTCCCTGGCAAATGCTATTGGCAGCTACTCTCACGGTATGAAGCAGAAGCTGGTTTTGATTTCCGCCCTGCTCCACGAGCCAAAGCTCATCATTTTGGACGAACCATTTGTTGGCCTGGATCCAGCAGCAAGCTTCGAGTTGAAGAAGATGCTGCACGAGCTTGCCGACCGCGGATCTGCCGTGTTCTTCTCGTCACATGTTCTTGAGGTTGTCGAGAAACTCTGCAATAAAATTGCAATTATTCGTCAGGGCAAGCTTCTTGCCGCAGGTAAAACGGACGAGATTCGAGGCAATGCTTCTCTTGAGGAAGTCTTCCTTGGTCTTGAGGCTGGCGCGCCTGGCGTTTCTGCCGAGATTGCTCAGGATATGGCCACCACAAAGGACGGCGCCGCTGTTCAGCCAGTCATTCCTGGCGCGCCTGTAGCCGCCGCACCTGCCGCACCTGCCGCGCCTGCAGCACCAGCTGCACCTGCAGCCCCAGCAGCACCCGCTGCACCAGCAGCACCAGCCGCGCCCGCAGCACCCGCCGCTCCAGCAGCACCTGCGGCCCCCGCTGCACCTGCAGCACCTGCAGCACCAGCCGCGCCCGCAGCTCCAACTGTACCCGGCGCACCAGTACCTCCAGGCGCTCCAGTTCCTCCCTCCTTCCCTAAGGAGAACTAGTCATGGCAAACAACGTTCCACAGGCTCCTCAGCGTCCCGATGTGCCTGAGCAGAACCTGCAACTCTCAGGAGATGTCTTTATTCCAGCTCAAGTAAGTGCTGGTCAGGTTCCTGTTCTCAATCGCTCTGAGCTCAAGCTGCCTTCCAATCTCAAAGTGTTCTGGATGCTGCTTAAGGTTCAGATCACCATGATTTGGACTACGCAGGTTATAGGTGCACGAAAGAATTTTGAGAAAAAGGTTGGCGCAAATGCCCTGCCTATTGTCGGTGGTATCTTTGCCGTTGTTGGCGCTATCTTCATGATGGTTTACATTTACGGCATTGCTACAACTCTAGCCATTGCCGGTTTCACAAGATTGCTTCCTTTGGCAGGAATTCTCGTTGGCGCTCTACCTGGTATTATTTTGACGTTTGTAAAGGCCAATGGCGTGCTTTTTGCGTACAAGGATTACGACTTTATCATGTCGCTTCCAATCAAAAAGAGCACCATTATTTATTCTCGCGTAGCAGCTCTGTATGCTGCAGAGGGTATCTGGTCTATTGTCATTATGCTGCCAGTCTTTTTGGCCTATTTCACCTTTGAAGCGGGCACACTCCCACGTTTGATTGGCGCCTTGTTTGCTCTTGTTCTTGGGCCGAACCTTGCGGTTTCTGTAGCTATTCTCTTGGCTTTTGCGGTTGCAGCCCTTGCTGCAAAGCTGCACTTTAAGAACTTGGGAATGGTCATCGGTGGCGTTTTTGGCCTTTTCTTTATGGTTGCCTATCTGTTCTTTATCTTTACGGTATCTTTCAACGCAGACAAGTTTGCCCCAGCTGTGGTGGGTAATTTCCGTGACACCGTCTTTAGTGTTGCAAGTTCAGTTGGCGTAGTTTATCTTCCATCACTGTGGATTGCGGATTTCTTTAATTCTGGCTCCATTGTTAGCTTCTTGCTGTTTGTCCTAGTTTCTGTTGGAGCTCCTGCAGCAATTGTGGCAATCATTTCTCGCTTCAACGACCGCATTAATGCGCTGGTAAGCGAGGATAAGGTCCAGAAGAAGTTCACCACTAAACAGATTTCCACCAAGTCCGCGACGCCTTTTGTTGCTCTGATCAGAAAAGAGATTCAGACCATCACAGGTTACCCAGCAGTCTTTATAAACATGCTT
>JAHACE010000137.1 GCA_018376005.1 Atopobium sp.
CTCGAAGTCTCCGGCCTGAGTATTCATTTGTGCAACTGCTATGCGCATACCATTCCTATCATAAAGTGCTTAATTTGTTTTTACCCAAAAACAAACAGGCGTAGTAAGAAAAAACGGAGCTGCAGGTAGCAGCTCCGTTCAGATTCACAGATTAGTCTTGCTTGTTGAATAAGCAACCAGTCTTAGAGAGAAGCCTTCCAAAGACCATGAAGGTTGCAATACTCATAAGCCTCTGCCTCAACACCCTCTTCAAGAGTGAAGGTAGCAACTGGCTCCTGGCCAGGCTTTAGCTGTGCAAACTGAGCGCCATTCTCAGAAACAAGAGCAATGAACTCAATGTAGTGCTCTTCGAGCATTGGATGAGCAACCTCACCAACACGGACGGTAACGGTGTTGCCCTCGCGAGTAACAAATGGAACGTGCTTCTCAGCTGCACCGTCAGTAACGCCAGCCTGGAGAAGCTCAAGATCTGCTGCCTCTACGTTGCCTGCGACACCGTAAACAACAGCGCCTGTCTCCTTGTTACGATAAAACTTTGCGTCGATCATTTTTTCTCCTCTCACGACATCCGAAGATGTCAGAATTTCTTAGTAAGTGCTACTTAAATAGTAACAGTTATTACTTAAGAGTAACCTGCAAATTTAGAATCGACAAAATCTAAACAATCTGTGCGTATCCGCTTTGGCCAATAAAATCTTTGAGCTCCGTCAAAAGAACCATGCTACGTCCATCAATTCTGGTAGGAATTTCCATGCGCATAACATCGCCCATGTCTGTTTCTACCCTAATCTCAATACAGTCCATGCCTGGATAGCGCGAGAAGATCTGTCCAAGTGTCTCGATAGCCTGTCTTTGAAGTTGAGAAGCAGGCATATGAATAACGAGTGTCTTTGGTGTGTTGTTAGCACTGTTAAGCTCAATAGGATTAACTTCTTGAGCAATAACCTGGTCTCCTCTATCAGAGCGCTCAAGCTTTCCAAGAACAGAAATGAAGATGTCGCTCTGGCTCTCACCAGTCTCTGGATCAACATCTCCAGCAAGAAGTCTTGCAGCCTTCTTGTAGAGCTTAGGGAACATGACAATAGTGACGCTACCCTCCATATCTTCAAGCGTAACAATTGCCATTGGATCGCCGTTTTTAGTAGTGCGCTTCATAACATTAGTAACCATGCCCGCAAAGCGAATAGGTTTACCTTCTGGAACTTTGAACTGCTGAGACATAGCACCGTTAGGAAGCTGAACCTCTACATTCTCTTCAATTTCTGCAAGGGCATAATCTCTGCTCTTAGCAAGGGCATACTCATATGGACGAAGCGGATGATCAGAGACATAAATACCTAAGACTTCGTACTCTTTGGTAAGTTTGAATCGCCTATCCCACTCAACGCCATCTGGCTCTGGGACACTATCACTAAAGCCGGAACCCTCTACCTCTGCAAACATATCAAACATAGAGAACTGGCCAACAGCCTTATCTTTTTGACGCTTAGTGGCAGCATCGATAATGTTTTGTGGGTTGTTCTTATCCACAAAGCTCATCATCTGCATACGGGTATAGCCTGTTGAGTCAAAAGCTCCTGCCTTGATAAGAGCTTCAACAACGTTGCGCTTTGCCTGGCTCGCATCAACACGATCGACAAAATCGTGAATGTTGGCAAAAGGGCCGCCCTTTTGGCGCTCAAGCATAATGGCTTCACCAACACCGGCTCCTACGCCGCGGATTCCTGCAAAGCCAAAACGAATACCCTCTTTAGTAGCCGTAAAGTCTTTACCGGACTCGTTAATATCTGGCGGAAGAATCTTGATGCCCTCATGACGGCAAGCGCTTACGTAGTGAACAATCTTATCCGTCTTGCCCATGTACGAGGTAAGAACTGCTGCCATAAACTCATGTGGATAATGCGCTTTAATCCATGCGGTCTGCATAACAAGAATTGCATAGCCAGCAGAGTGAGACTTGTTGAATGCATAAGATGCAAACTCAAGAACATCGTCCCAAATGCTTTCTGCAACCGAACGATCAAATCCATTACGAACTGCGCCGTTTTTCCAGTGAGCCTCCATGGTCTCATCAGTACCGTCATCCCAGTGCTGGACAACTTCCTGCATGAGTTTGATCTTCTTTTTTGCTACTGCTTTTCTGACCTTATCAGACTCGCCTGCGGTAAAACCAGACATCTTCATAGAAATCTGCATAACCTGCTCTTGGTAGACCATGGTTCCGTAGGTTTCTTCCAAGATATCGTGAAGACGTGGATCGTAGTCTTTGACTTCTTCTCTACCGTTCATACGGTTGATATAGCTGGTAACCATACCTGCGTTAAGAGGACCAGGACGATATAAGGCGATAAGTGCGACGATGTGCTTATATTCTGTTGGCCTCATACCCTTAATGGTTGCAGTCATACCTGCAGACTCAACCTGGAAAACACCAGCAGTTCTGCCTTCTCTAAGAAGTCTATAAATTTCTGGATCAGTAAACGGAATGTTATCTACATCGATATCAATACCGTAGTTATCCTTCACGTTTTTGATTGCACGTCATTAACAGGCGTTGGAGCAATCAAAACCGCGCAAGCATGTACACCCTCACCACGATGCAAGCCTTCAATAGATAGAGCAGCATCAATAATTCTTCTTGCATCAGGGTCATTCTCGTATGCATCTTCAAAGTCAGCAGAATACTGATCGGCACCCTTTTGGCCTTCTTGAGCTTTATGAAGAACAAATTTTAGATGCGCGTTAGGGTCACCAGGGATCATCTTAGAAAGACGCTGGCCCATATAAACGGGATATCCTAGAACACGACAAGCATCGTTAATTGCCTGTTTAGCTTTGATGGTTGAGTACGTAATAACATGGGAAACACGCTCAGATCCATAAATCTGACGAACATGCTCAACAACCTCAAGACGACGCTCATCGTCGAAGTCCATATCAATATCTGGCATCTCTGAACGTTGAGGAGACAAGAACCTCTCAAACATGAGGCCATTCTCAAGAGGGTCAAACGAGGTAATATCCATGGCATATGCAACAATAGCGCCCGCTGCAGATCCACGACCAGGACCTACACCAATGCCATTCTCTTTTGCCCAACGAACATACTCCTGAACAATTAAGAAGTAATCAGCAAAACCCTTTTTGCAGATAATGTCGTACTCATACTCAAAACGATCTTTAACGTTAATCTCATTGATGACAACGTTTTGCCAATCATCTCCATAACGTCTTGCAAGGCCAAGTTCACACTCTTTTCTAAAGCGCTCCTCTGAGGTCTCCCCCTCTGCCAAGTCTGGGAACTTTGGCAGGTACATATGGGTCCAATCCAGCTCATAGTTGCACTTATTTGCAACCTCAATGGTGTTCTCGATAGCTTCTGGACACCACGAGAAGATC
>JAHACE010000138.1 GCA_018376005.1 Atopobium sp.
GGCCATATTGCGATACTCCTGGTGAATCTCAACGCGGACGGTATTCTCGCCATAGCGCTTGTTCAAGAACGCGGCGATATCCTGCAGGACCTGCTGGCGGTTGGCAAAAATCTGGGCGTCGTGGTCGCGGACGATGTAGCTGAGCTTAACCTCGGACGCGGAGCCCTCGATGACGATTGGGTGGTAGAAACCTTCGTAGCCCTCGGTGTGCTCAGGACGCTCGAAAGCGGGGACCATCTGCTGGAACTCGGATGCCACAGTGATTGCGTTGATCATGACGTCCTTGGCGCTGCCGGGGTGCACCATGACACCCTTGAAGTAGACGTCAGCGTGGGCGGCGTTGAAGCATTCGTAGTTGAACTCGCCGAGAGCCTCGCCGTCGACGGTGTAGCCGTACGCTGCGCCGAGTTTGTCCAGGTCAAGCAGGCTTGCGCCGTGACCGATCTCCTCGTCAGGGACAAATGCAATCTTGAGTGTAGGGTGTGCGAGCTCGGGGTTGTCGCCCAGGCGCTCGAGCAGAGCGCAAATCTCTGCTACACCGGCCTTATCGTCAGCGGAAAGCAGCGTAGAGCCGTCGGAGCAAATGATGTCCATGCCCACAAAATCCTTGAGGTCAGGGACCTGCTCCTGAGTGGTTGCGATGGTCTTGCCGTTAACGACGCCGGCCACCAGGTCACCGCCCTCGTAGTGGACGACGTGCGGCTTGATGCCCGAGGCAGGCGCGTCGATAACGGAGTCCAGGTGCGAGCAAAGCATCAGCGCGGGAGCCGACTCGGCGCCCTTGGACGCAGCGAAGGTACCGGTAACATAGGCGTGCTCGTCGACGGTGACGTCGGTGCAGCCCAGCGCCTTGAGCTCTTCGCCCAGGTAGCGAGCCATCTCATGCTGAGCAGGCGTGGACGGGGTGACGGTGTCGTTGTCGGGGTTGGACTGGGAGTCAACCTGCACGTAGCGCATAAAGCGCTCGGCGACATCAGGGAGCTGGTTAGGTGTGGTTTCAGGCATAGGTATCCTCTCTGGTTCAGGCAAGACCGGCGGGGCGGGTGGTGCAGGTCGCGGCGCGGGTGCGGGTGCAATCGGCGCAGGCGTTGCGGGTGCAATCGGCCTTGAATGTTGTATGCATTTACTGTACCGCAACTCAAAAAGAATTAAACCTACCTGCACGAACTTTGCGCGCACATGCCATAATAATTGCAAGAAACGCGAAAGACGGAGCGCTATGACAAACGACTTTTGGACGCCACAATTTCACCTCTTCCCACCTCAGGGTTGGATGAATGATCCCAACGGACTTTGTCAGTTTAAGTCTGTCTACCACGCGTTTTACCAGTACACTCCCGAGTGGCCTGCCAACGAGCTCCGCTTTTGGGGACATGCTGTGAGCAAGGATTTGCTCTCTTGGGAGACGCTCCCTATTGCGATTTCTCCAGACGCAGCTTGCGATAAGGACGGCGCGTTTTCGGGTTCGGCCTGGATTGAAACGCGCAACACTGCGGCCGACGGCTGCGGTCACGGCGACAATGCGGCGGCCGGCGAGGTCATGCGGCTCTTCTATACCGGCAACGTTATGGACGAAACGCACTCAGAAGCCGACGGCATTGACGTCGGTCGAGAGGCCTACGAGGTCATGGTGACCTCTGAAGATGGACGGAGTTTCTCGCCAAAGCGCGTTGTTTTGAAGCCGGCCGACTACCCCGATACCTGCACAAACCACGTGCGCGACCCGAAGGTTTGGGAACAAGACGGGGTTCTCCGCATGCTGTTAGGCACTCGCGAGAGGGACGCTGCAGCTGGTAACGAAAAATCCGCAGATGAACGGCATGATTCGGGAGCGGTTTTGATTTACGACTCCAGTGATTGTGGCAAGTCGTGGACGCTCCACTCGGTTATACGCGGGGCTAATGCTCTGGGTCATCGTGAGGCGTTTGGCTACATGTGGGAATGCCCTTTTTTGGTGCAGCTAGATGACCAGGAGTTTCTATCTGTGTGTCCGCAAGGGCTAAGTGAAGGCGCTAGTACGGAGCCAAGTGCTGGTACGGAGCCAAGCGCTGGTACGGAGCCAAGCGTCGATACGAATCCAGGCGCCGATGCGTCCAAGGGATCGCGCTTGAGCGATTCCGTTAACTTGCAAGAGAATGCTTCAAGCGAGCCTCTCGACAAGTGGCAAAACATCTGGCAGTCGGGTTATTTTCCGCTTCCAGAGGGGCAGAAGCTTATCAATGTTGAAACTGTTTCTACCGATAACTTTGTGCTCTGGGATCACGGTTTTGACTTCTACGCACCTCAAACGTTCGTCGACGATTCTGGTCGTACCATCTTGATTGGATGGATGGGCATCATTGATCCGATTTACCACAGTTATCCTGCGGGCATTGGTTTCTGCCACAACCTTACTCTGCCCCGAGAACTTTCGCTGTCTGATAACGGTGTTATTTTGCAACATCCAGTTAAAGAGCTTGATGCTAAGCGACGAGAATGTGTGGAATTTGTCGCCGACGCTGTCGTCAAAATAGATCAACTATCTGCAGATATTG
>JAHACE010000139.1 GCA_018376005.1 Atopobium sp.
CCCCGCTCTGGACAAGACCGTCCAGGTGCCAAATTTTGCCGTTGACCAGGTGAATCGCATCACGTGGCTCAGGCAGGACGCGGGCGGCAAGGGCATCAATGTCTCCAAGGTTATCGCTAAGCTGGGCGGAGAGTCTACCGCTATCGCCGTTCTTGCAGGTCAAACCGGCAAATGGATCGCCGATACACTTGGCGAGAATAACATCAAGGTCCAGACGATTTCTGTTCCTGGCGAGACGCGCACCAACCTGAAGGTCGTTGATACTGAGGGCGGCACCAATACCGACATCAACGAGCCTGGTCCCGAGGTCACCGACACCATGCTTGACCAGGCACTTGCTGACGTGATTGCCAAGACTTCCGCTGGCGATATTGTGGTTCTTTCCGGCAGCCTCCCCCGCGGAGCTGCTGCTGATACGTATGGCCGCTGGACTCGTGCTTTGCGCGACGCCGGGTTGAAGGTATACCTGGACGCTGACGGCGCAGCGCTCTCAGCTGGTCTTGAGCAGAAGCCGTACTTCACCAAGCCAAACGATCACGAGCTCTCCACCATGCTGGGCCGTGAGCTTGCCGACGTGGACGCGATTGCCGCCGCCGCATCCGAGATTGTTGCTGGCGGCATCGACACGGTCTGCGTTTCCATGGGCGGCAACGGCGCCGTCTACGCTACGTCCGACGAGGTTTGGTATGCTGGTCCAGTAAAAGTCCAGGTAGGAAGCACTGTCGGTGCTGGTGACTCCGTTGTAGCGGCGTTTGCCTTTGCAGATGCACAGGGTCTCTCGACAGAAGACGCGCTGCGACTGGCCATGGCCACGGGCGCCGCAAACGTCATGGAGAGCGGAACTCAGGCGGCGGAGCGCTCGGTTGTGGATTCGCTTATCGAGAAAGTGCAGCTCACGCGCCTGCGCTAGCGCGCGGGATGCGAGTACGCGGGTGCATTGCGGGTGCACCGGGTTTCTCGCCAGGCGGGCCTGTCTAGCAATGTGCGCCTAAAAAGTGCAAAGAATCTGTATTTGAGGCACAGATTCTTTACAGAAATCAGGCAAATCCACAGATTCTTTGATGATTTTAGGCAAAATTTACAGATTCTTTGACAAAATCAGGCGCGTGAACGATAGGCGCTTTGACCCTAAATTTTGAGCCTGAAAACTGCACCATGTCTGAGTAAATTTACCCAGACATGGTGAGAAAATCAGGCAAATAGCTCAGACATGGAGTACTTTTCCGGCAAATCGTTCAGACATGGCGAGAAAATCAGGCGCGCATAATGTCGTGCGCATAACGTCGCGGGCATAACGTCTCACTCGAAGCGCCGTCGTGCGAAAACGCTCGCGACCTTTCCGCAGTTAATCAGTAGCACCCGCGGTTTTCCTGCGGTTGCATTCGAGCTTCCAGCCAATCATCCAACCAACTGCAAGAACGTAATTCTCGATAGCGCCCACCAAATTTACCGACTCGTGAGCACTCAAAAAATGGATGAAGTGATTGGTTCCAATTCCAATGCCGCCCAGAATCAGCGCGAGCAAAATTGCACGTAGATAGACCCAATCGTAGTGGAAACAAGTGGTGACCAAAATGATGAGCACCGCGAGATTCCAAAAACCAATCTCTCGCTGCCATCCGGTCGAAATGCCATAAGCGGCGTTGCTTCCCATGTACTCGGGGGCGACGATCTGCAGAATTGCCGCACCAGTCATCGCAACGATAACCAGCGCAAACATTACCTTCAAAAACCTGTTCATCGGTGTCTTCAAAACAAACTCTTTTCGTATCAATTTGTGGTTCCTGCACAGGCAACGTGAGCGTCGCTCGCGTCCCTACTCGATAAAACTTTCAATCTCTCCGAGGCGCTCAAGTGCAACTTGTCGACCTGTCAGGTACAGAGACAACAGGGCCTCACCGGACTTCTCGTTAACTTTAACTTCAACTGGCTCGGGAGGCTCAAGCACCAGCACTCTACCCTCTTCCTCCAGCTCAAAGAGCTGTTTGCGCTGATCCATGTAACGCTCGGCGCGAGAAGCCAGCGCAGCTTCAAAGTACGGATATGAGGAATAGAGCTGTGAGCGAATGGCAATCTGCTCGTTGACGTCGGTTTTTACGAAGTTCCTGTCCTGCGTGACAATGACCAGCGCTTTCTTTGCTGGCGTATGGTCAGGTACGTCAACCGCACGCTCTGCTTTTCCGTCGGGCAGGCCAAGCGCCGCCGCAAAAGGAATTGAATCGGTAGTTCCGCCGTCCAAATAACGATGTCCATCCAGCTCAACCATGCGAGAAACTGTTGGCATCGACGCGGACGCTCGGACCATGGTCACGTCTTCCGGAAACTTTTTTACGTGCAGATACGCCGGCGTGCCAAACGTAACGTCGGACGCCACCGCGTACATCTGCATGGGATTTTGATTGAACGCGTCGTTATCGCAGGGGTCCAAATGGTTTTGGATCTCATCGAACATAAAATCCGCACCCGCAATGTCGCCAGTAGTAATCAGTGAGCGGAGAGAAAGAAAGCGAGGGTCGTCCCTA
>JAHACE010000140.1 GCA_018376005.1 Atopobium sp.
CAAGAATGACTTGCTTGAAATTAGGCCGCTCGATGAGCCTGACAAGTTCCTGACCGCTCTTTGTCCTATTGATGTTGAGCCTGGTCAGACAGTTACCGTGCGCACTTCTCGCGTTATGCAGACCGGATCTACGGTACGCATTATTCGCTCTGAAGCTGCGCGTGTAGCTGCTGAGCAGATCTCTTCACTAGAATATCCTCGCAAACGAGCTGTTGACGTGGCTATTATTGCCCGCATTGGCCAGCCCTTTACGGTGACGCTCTCTACCGCAGATGGCGTTGCACGTGCGTCTGCTGAGGGCTTTGTGGTGGAGGAGGCCCGCACTAAGGCGGTAACCTCTGACGAGCTCATTGAGCACGTTGGACGCATGGGAACCTCTCCATTTGAGGCGGTAAGTTTTGACGTTCAGATGGATGACGCCTGCGGCATGAGTTTTAGTGCCGTTCATAAGGTCCGCGCTGCTGCATGTGAGCAGCTGGAGGCGGCGCTTCTTGCGGAGTATCAGGACCGAGAGCAGAAGATTACTCCGCTTTCCCGTCTTGCCTATCAAAAGGAGCGAGAAGCCCAGGACAAAGAGAAGCTTTTTGCCTTTGACGAGGTTGCTGCAAAAACAAATGCGTCGCAGGCAGAGGTATGTGTTCTGGTTGAAACTCCCGAGCAGGCACGCGTTGCGCTCAAGACAGGAGCAGATCGTCTGTACGCAACAAGCGATGCGCTCGCAGAGACCTCGTGGCCAGAGGATCTTCTCGCCAAGGTGACGCCATGGCTTGACGAGGTATGTCGCGAGATTGACCACAATCGCCTGGATCCGTACGTTGCTGCAGGTAAGCCGGTTGCTGTGGGCAACATCTCTGAGCTGGCGCTGGCTGTTGAGCGCGGAGCCACTCCAGAGGTGCGCGAGTGCATTCCGGTCCATAACGACTACGCCCTGCAGGCGCTAGCTGACATGGGCGCAGAAGGCGTCTGGCTCAACTCCGAGCTTACCCTCCAAGAGATCTGTCATATGGCGAGAAACGCCTCGATTCCTGTGGGTTATATGGTCAGCGGTCGTATTCGCACCATGACAACTGAGCACTGCATCTTGATGTCTACGGGCAAGTGCATCCACGATTGTGACGCCTGCAAGCTGCGTCTTGAGGAGCACACGCTCAGAGGCATCGACAACGATTACATGCCGGTCAGGACTGATAGGCACGGTCGCTCTAAGATTTGGAGCCCTAAGCTCTTTGACGGCGTGCCAGAGGTGGCCGAGATGCTCTCTGCCGGTGTGAAGCGCTTTATGGTAGACGCAACGCTTCTGAGCACGGAGCAGACACAAGAGGCTACCTCTCGCGTAGCTGCTGCGATTGCGGCAACAGCGTCGGGTGCATCATTGCCTGCACGTCTGAAAGATGCGTCAGTTGGACATCTTTTCTCGCCAATTGGATAGGTAAGAAATAAGTTTGAAATTTTGGGTAGGATACCCTTGTTGTAAGTTATGAGCGCGGACGCGCTTTGAGTAGATTTGAGTAGGAGCAAACATGGCCATTAATCGTGACCTTTTGAATGCAACCCTTGATGTTATTCGCCAGAGCCTTCAGACAGACGGCGGCGACGTTGAGCTTATCGATGTAAGTGATGACGGCACCGTTACGCTTGAGATGACTGGCTCTTGCGCTGGTTGCCCTATGTCTGCATACGACATGTCTGAGGGTATTGAGCGCATCCTGATTGAGCATGTTCCTGGCGTTAAGCGCGTTCAGCCTGCAATGCTGTAAATTGCCGCTCAGCGCCAAAAAGTGAACATTTGGTGCGTTTCGGTACGTAGTTTCATACGCATAAACGTGTTTTTTATGCAGAGAAGTTGTGGTGAACCATAACTGACCTGCATATTTACAAATTTTATATATCACGCCCCGCACATTATTGTGTAGGGCGTGATATTTTATATAAACGGATAACTAGGTTTTCTGACCATACATTTGTATGACGTAAGAAAGGTGGACGTTGTGGTTCTTTCTGATCGCGACATTAAAGCAGAGATTGCAGTTGGTCGTATCGTTATTGAGCCTTTATGCGAGAAAAACGTGCAGCCTGCATCGGTTGACGTATGTCTTGGCTCAAATTTTAGAATCTTCCGCAATTCTACGCATACCTCAATTGATCCACTTGTAGCTCAAGAGGGTCTTACTGAGTCAATTGATGTTCCTGAGGGAGAGGTTTTTGTCCTTCATCCTGGTCAGTTTGCGCTTGGCACTACGCTTGAGCGCATTGCTATTCCTGACGATATCCTCGGCAAACTTGAAGGTAAGTCCACCCTGGGACGCCTGGGCCTTATGATTCACTCAACTGCAGGCTATGTTGATCCAGGTTGGGACGGAGAGCTCACACTGGAGCTTTCTAACGTTGCTAACCTTCCAATCATTTTGCACCCTGGCATGAGGATTGGTCAGCTTTCCTTTGAGCGCATGAGTTCTCCTGTTGAGCGTCCTTATGGCTGCGAAAATCTTGGTAGCCATTATCAGGGCCAGTTTCACTGGGTCCGCTATCTATCAGGTGGTATGGTCTGGCATATCTCGTGGGCTTTGTGCTTGCTGGCGTAGTTATGTACAGAACTGCTCAGCGCTGGAAACTTAACGTTACCCTTGATGACGTGCTTAATTTGATGGTAGGCATCTCGTTTGGCGTTATTGTGGGCGCCCGTCTGTTCTACGTTATTTTCTACGGTGCAGGCTATTACGTAGCTCATCCACTTGATGCATTTGCCTTAAGCCAAGGTGGTATGAGTTTCCATGGAGGCCTTGTAGGCGCTGTTGTTGGCGGCTCTATTGTCTGTAAGGCATCGGGTCTTTCTATCCCTACCATCTGTGACCTGGGAGTTATTGGCGCACCACTTGGTCTTTTCTTTGGACGCTGCGCAAACTTCATTAACGGTGAGCTTTGGGGAAAGCCAACAGATTTGCCTTGGGGAGTTATGTTTGAGACGGGAGGAGCGGTCTATCGTCACCCTTCTCAGCTCTACGAAGCACTTCTCGAGGGTCTTGTGATGTTTGTCATTTTGTACGTCCTTTCTAGGAAGTATCCTCCTCGTCCACAAGGAACGTTCATTGGAACGTTTTTGATGCTCTATGGCATTTTTAGGTTTGTCGTGGAATTTGTCCGTGTTCCTGACGAGCAGCTTGGCTATCTCTTTGGCAGCTTTATTACCATGGGACAGTTACTCAGTCTGCCTTTAGTTGTACTTGGAATAGTGGTGCTTGTTATGGCAAGAAGGCTAAACTCACCACAAGTTGGAAGGAATTAGAAGCATGTTTAAAAAGGCGCTCAATAGCCTTTTCTCCATACTTTTAGTGCTTGCGCTCTTACCAGCTCCTGCATTCGCAGAAGCAGCGGGGGAGTTGACTACCGAAGCTGTTTCTGGTACCGTAGCCGCCACTTCTAGCGCAGTCACAACCTCTGAAGAGACAGGTCCTGGCGTTGCTGCAACCGCTAATGAGACTGACTATCCACACAAAACACTGGACCAGGCAGTAGAAACACTGACCAATTCCTTCTATAAGCCAAAACCTCGTTATGGTGTAGACACTAACCTCAACACTATGGTTGCAGAAGAGCTGCGCCGTATTGGTGCTGGAGAGGTTAACGTTAGAGTGACCTCTGTTCAGATGTCTTCAACAGCTTCATATGCTCATGCAGGTATTTCTACTGATTTTGCAACTAATGGTTCTATTGAGTACTTCTGGATGGATGCCGCTGGCTTTACTAATCAGAGAAGCACTCTTATTCTTCGTCAGGCAAAAGTTACCTTTGAACTTTCCAAGGATGGAAAGACCGTTCAATATACCTGCAATGTTTTAATCCCTTGGGATGAGGCAAAATCTCAGGCACAGCTTGCTGACGTATCTCAAAACCTTGCACCATCATATGCTGCAGGACAAAATGAGTCTTCGGTAACCTCAGACTTTACTCTTCCACATAAGCTTGTTTCTGCTGATGGGAGCCAGCTTTCATGGTCTAAGGTTACTTGGACCAGTTCAGATACATCTACTGTTCGTATTGATGGTTATGGTACTGAGCCTTATAAGGCAACAGTTACTCGCGGTATTCGTGACAAGCAGGTAACACTCACTGCAAACGTTTCTTTGAGCAGCTCAGACGCTCCTCAGACAAGCTATCAGAAAACCTTCACCATAACGGTTCCAGGTGATTCTTCGGCTATTGCCGATGC
>JAHACE010000141.1 GCA_018376005.1 Atopobium sp.
CATGAAAACAATTTATAAACGTGAGATACTTTACCCTACTTAGAGTAGATATTTCACGATTGCAACTAATAAGTTTGTTTACGGAGGCATTATGCAGGTAACCGGTGCAATTTTTGATTGCGATGGAACCCTTGTTGATTCAATGCGCGTTTGGCGCAATGTGTTTGGCGCTGTTCTTCCTAAATACGGCAAGACTGTTGACTCAGAATTTTTTGAGCGCGTTGAGGCTGTTTCGCTTATGGATGGTTGCAAAATTTGCGTTGATCATCTGGAGCTGCCTATCACTGCAGAAGCTTTGTATGAAGAGTTCTGCGCGTATGTAACAGAGCAGTATCAACATCACATCTCCATTATTTCTGGTGCAAAAGAGTTCTTGCAGGAGCTTTACGATGCGGGTATTCCTATGGCTGTTGCATCGTCAACTCCTGTGCGAGAAGTGCGTGCGGCCCTCGCGGCTCAAGGTATTGAGCACCTCTTTAAAACGGTGGTTTCTACAGAAGACGTGGGGGGAGTGGACAAGGTTGAGCCTGATGTATACCTTGAGGCACTCCGTCGCCTTGGCACCGATAAAGCAACTACCTGGGTCTTTGAGGACGCCCCATTTGGCGCTCAGACGGCTCAAAATGCAGGCTTTCCCGTGGTGGCACTCTACAACGACCACGACGGCCGAGACCCCGTCTTTATGCGTGAGCACTCAAACATCTTCGCCCACACCTATGGTGAGATGTCGCTTCTGCGTCTTCGTGACTACGAGCGTCCTCTAGCTGCTGCTCCTTCTGGCGAGAAACCCCTTGAGGTCCTTATTGTGGGCGGATCCCCAGAGGCTGTCTCGAACACGACGCTCTCTACCTGCGCCCAAAGCGCTGACTACCTGATAGCAGTTGACCACGGTGCCGATGCGTGCTTTGCCGCCGGAGTAATTCCACAGCTTGCGCTTGGAGACTTTGACTCAGCTTCTGCAAAAACGCTCTCCTGGCTCAAAGAGCAGCAGGTACCTTGCATGAAGTTTAATGCGGATAAGTATGATACGGACCTGGCTCTTGCTTTAAAGTCTGCCGAGTACGAGGCAATCCGTAGAGATAGCAAGCTCTCGCTTACGGTCGTCTCAACGTCCGGTGGCCACTTGGATCACCAGCTTGTAGTGCTCGGGCTTCTCGCCACGTGGACAAAGACGGGCAAGGCGGCGGTTCGAGTTGTCGAGAATGACTTTGAGATGCGCTTTTTAGCTGCGGGTCAAGTTGATTCGTGGCAGCTGAGCACAACAGATGCGGGTAAAAAGATTTCTCTTGTAGCTCTGTCAGAGGAGTGCGAGGTTTCTGAGACTGGCATGAGGTGGAATCTTAATCACGAGAAATTCACACTGCTTGGAGACGATGGCATTTCAAATATTGTTGAAGCCAACGATGCTTGTGTGACGTGTAATAAGGGTTGCCTTTTGGTACAGCTCTGGAACTAAGTCGTTTGATGAATTGTGTTGGGGCTACGTTTGCATAACAAAGCCCCAACAAGCGGCTGTAAGTCCAGCAAGAAGTATTAGATGTTGCTGTCAGTTAATCGAGCTAAGAAAAAAGGTCGCCGAAGCGACCTTTTTAAATTTGAGGTAAGACGAGCTGAGTTGCTTAGTTGCGAGCAATCTTGCCGGACTTGAGGCAACGGGAGCAAACATTCATCTTCTTGCGCTGGCCATCGACAACGACAGTAACACGCTGGATAATTTCCAAATAGCCGAATAAATATAGCACAATATATTGTGTTGTCAAAGCATGAATATAACATTCACAATTAGATAGCTTTTAGACAGCTTTTGAATGTTTTTCATTTATTACACCAAGATTAAATAACAAGAAAAAGATTTGTCAATTGCAAGGTTATCAACTTGTATATATAAGCCGCTTTAATAATAAATGTGCTCTGCGGTATACTAAATAACAATGACTAACCCTGGTTCTTGCGAGAGGAGTTATGTAATGACTACCGCTGTTCCCGGAACACTAAGAGTTTCTAATGATTGCCTTGCTGACCTGGCGGGCTATGCAGCTATGGAATGTTATGGCGTTGTTGGCATGGCAGAGATTGATGAGGCAGCAGGTGTTGCTCGTCTTCTTCCAACGTACCGACTTCGTAAGGGTATTGATGTGACCCCAACTCCTAAGGGAGTTCAGGTTGACCTTCACATTGTTGTTGAGCAGGGCGTTAACATGGCGTCTGTTGTCGACAATCTTGAGAGCTCAGTAAAGTTTTTGCTTAAGCAAATTGCAGAGCTTTCATGTGTTGATGTAACTGTACATATCGAGGCCATGCGTAATTCTCGCTAAGCTTTTTGCTTCAAATGAGTAGGAACTGAGGTCTAACGTGATTTCAAATGTCATTCGTACATGCTTCCCTGTAGCAGCCCTTGCCGTTGCAGACAAAGCAGAAGAGATCAACAAGCTCAACGTTTTCCCTGTACCAGATGGAGACACCGGCACTAACATGTCCCTTACCTTGGGCACCGTTGTTCGTGAGGTTCAAGATCTTCCTCAAGATGCAAGCATGCAGGATATTGCAAAGGCAATTACTCACGGCTCTTTGATGGGTGCTCGCGGTAACTCTGGCGTTATTACGTCTCAGATTCTTCGTGGTATTGCCGAGGGTCTGTGTGACGTTAAAAATCCTGAGGCAGTAACTCCAAAGGATATTGCACACGCATTCCGTCGCGGTAAAGAAGTTGCTTTTAAGGCTGTTAGAAAGCCTGTTGAGGGCACTATTCTTACCGTCCTTAAAGACGTTTCTGCTAAGGCAGACTCTCTTGAGAAGTCTCAGCTCACTCCAGTTGAGGTCTTGGATGCCCTGGTTGTTGAAGCATATGAGTCTGTTGCTCGCACTCCTGAACTGCTTCCTGTTCTCAAAGAGAATGGCGTTGTTGACTCTGGTGCATTTGGTTTCGCAACCTTCCTTGAGGGCTTTGTAAACGCTGTTACCGGCAAGACTGAGACTACTGATTTCCAGACAACCGTTTCTGTTTCTGATGCTAAGGCTGCTACCAGCGCAAAGGTTGAGATTGAGCTCAACGATGACTGGGAGGGTTCTGAGTACCGTTACTGCAACGAGTTCCTCTTTAAGGCAGATAGCCCTGACTTTGACGAGGATGCAGCTCTGAACTTCCTGGCAACAATGGGTGATTGCGAGCTTCTTGTTGGTGCAAATCCAGACTACAAGATTCACGTTCACTCAAATACTCCTAACAAGGTTCTTGAGTACATGCTTCAGTACGGACAGATTTTTGAGGTCTTCATCCATAACATGGACCTTGAGGCTAAGGAGCGTACCGAGAAGATCGCTGAAGATAAGAAGGCTGCCGCAGCACCTAAAAAGGAACTTGGCTTTGTTGCCGTAACTGCCGGTTCTGGCGCCGCATCAATCTTGAAGTCTCTTGGTGTGGATGTTGTTGTTTCAGGTGGTCAGACCATGAACCCTTCTACTGCAGACATTCTTGCTGCAATTGAAGAGGCCAATGCAGACCAGGTCATTGTTATGCCAAACAACTCCAACATTCGTATGGCAGCAGAAGCCGCTGCCAGCGCATGCGAGGATGTTAAGGTTGCCGTTATTCCAACCAAGTCTGTTCTTCAGGCATTTGCTGCAATGTTTGTTGTTGCAGATGGTGTTCCATTTGAAGAGCTTGTAGAAGAGATGACTGACGCTATCTCTGGCGTTCGCTACGGCGAGGTAACTACTGCAGTCCGTGATTCCTCTGCAGCTAACGGCACCCCTATTCACGATGGTGATGTCATGGGTATCCAGGGCGGCTCCATTGATGTTGTCGGCTCTGATGTTATGCAGGTCACACTTGACCTTATTGCCAAGATGCAAGAGGAGGAAGAGGGCGACAACCTCACCATTCTTGCAGGTGAAGACTTCTCTGACGAGCAGCTCGATCTTCTCGCCAGCAAGATTGAGGACACCTATCCAGACCTTGAGGTCGATGCTCAGCGCGGCGAGCA
>JAHACE010000142.1 GCA_018376005.1 Atopobium sp.
AGGTCCTATGATAGGACGTTGTAAGGTCCTGACACGGCAACCTTGGTGAGCCCTTGCCCCTCTCCTGGGGAATTATGATCGGGCATCAATCTGTCAGGTTGAAACCCAGGAGGAACTTTGAAAGAGTATCTTTCAAGTGCGTCTGATGTTATCAGTGCGCAAAAAACTGATGCTGAAGCTGGATTGTCAGATGTAGAGGTAGCTTCTCGTCTTGAGACCCATGGTCTTAATAAGCTTAAAGAGGCACCAAAAGAATCAATCATTAAAAGGTTTTTTGCACAGATGGCTGACCCTATGGTCATCATGCTTCTTGTTGCTGCTGCTATTTCCGCTGCTGAAGGAATTTATACCGGTGAAGGTGGAATTGCGGACGTTGTCATTATTCTATTTGTCGTTGTCATCAATTCCGTTCTTGGTGTTGTCCAGGAGGGCAAAGCTGAAGAGGCTCTTGCTGCTCTGCAAGAGATGAGTGCAGCTCAGAGTAAGGTTATGAGAAACGGTCGTCTTGAGACTGTTGCCTCAACTGAACTTGTGGTGGGCGATATCATCCTGCTTGAGGCGGGTGACTCCGTCCCAGCTGATTGTCGCATTCTTGAAAGCGCCTCCATGAAGGTAGAGGAGTCGGCGCTCACAGGTGAATCAGTTCCTGTCGAGAAACACGCGGAGACCCTCAGTCTTGCTGAAGACACCGATGATATTCCTTTAGGTGACCGAAAGAATATGTGCTACTCCGGATCTATTGTGGTCTATGGACGCGGTCGTGCAGTTGTTGTTGCAACAGGCATGGACACCGAGATGGGCAAGATCGCAGATGCAATTTCTCAGGCAGAAGAGGGACAGACTCCACTTCAGATTGCGCTTGATAAGCTTTCACACACACTCACCATCCTTGTTGTTGTCATCTCACTGCTTGTTTTTGCAACAGGTTTCATCAAGCATGGAGCTGAGATGCTCGGCAACTTTGACCTTATATTGAGCACCTTTATGGTTGCGGTTTCTCTTGCAGTTGCTGCAATCCCTGAGGGTCTTGTTGCTGTTGTTACTATCGTTCTTTCTATGGGTGTTACCAGAATGAGCGAGCGTCACGCAATTGTCCGCCGTCTTACCGCAGTTGAGACCCTTGGTTGTACTCAGGTTATCTGTTCTGATAAGACTGGTACTTTGACTCAGAATAAGATGACTGTTGTCCGTCATGAGACAGAAAATCTTGATGCTCATGTGCGCACCATGGCACTGTGCTCTGATGCTACTTGGGATGATATTGCGCAGGTGGCAAAGGGTGAGCCAACCGAGGCCGCTCTTGTTACAGATGCGGCAAAACTTGGATACACCACAAGTGATCTTGCTTCTTCTCGCCCTCGTATTGGCGAGGCACCCTTTGATTCTTCTCGTAAGATGATGTCTGTTGTAGTACGTACTCGCTCTGGCAAAGTTGTACAGCACACCAAAGGTGCGCCTGATGAGGTGCTTGCTCGCTGCACCAAGATTATGACAAGCGATGGCATTATTGACCTCACCGATGAGGCTCGCTCTGAGATTTTGGCTCAGAACAAGTCTATGGCTGACCAGGCACTTCGCGTTATGGCATCTGCTCGTCGTGATTGGGGAACAGAAGCTCCAGAGAGCTATGATCCAGCTAACCTTGAGCACGACATGGTCTTTGTTGGACTTTCCGGCATGATTGACCCAGTTCGTCCTGAGGTTAAGGGTGCTGTTGTAGAGGCGCATAGCGCTGGTATGCGTACCGTTATGATTACAGGCGATCACATTGATACGGCCGTTGCTATTGCGGTTGAGCTGGGCATTATTACCGATCGCTCTCAGGCAATTACCGGCGCACAGCTTGATAAGATTTCTGACGAAGAGTTTGAGCAGCGTATTGAGACAATTGGCGTTTATGCACGTGTTCAGCCTGAGCACAAGGTCCGCATTGTTGATACCTGGCGCAAGAAGGGCATGGTTACGGCCATGACAGGTGACGGCGTTAATGATGCTCCTTCCATTAAACGCGCTGATATTGGTATTGGTATGGGCATTACTGGTACCGATGTTACTAAGGGCGTTGCAGATATGGTTCTGGCTGACGATAACTTTGCCACCATCATTAGCGCGTGTGAAGAGGGAAGACGCATCTACGACAACATTCGTAAGTGTATCCAGTTCCTCTTGAGCTCCAACCTTGCAGAGGTTATTTCCGTCTTTATTGCATCCCTGGTTGGCTTTACTATTCTTCAGCCTACCCACCTTCTGTGGATTAACCTGATTACCGACTCTCTGCCTGCTCTTGCTATGGCTACCGAGAAGGCTGAACCAGGCATTATGAAGCGCAAGCCTCGCAATCCCAAGGATGGAATCTTTGCGGGTGGCGTTGGCTTTGACTGCCTTGTTCAGGGCTCTATCATTGCTCTTCTCACCCTTGCCAGCTATTTTATTGGCCACTACTTTGAGTATGGAACCTTTGATATCTCACAGGTTATTACTAACCCAGAGGCTGGCGTTGAG
>JAHACE010000143.1 GCA_018376005.1 Atopobium sp.
TTATGTCTATCGGCACCGCAATTGGCGGAAGAAAGATTATTAAAAAAGTCGGAATGGAAATGGTAAAGCTTGAGCGTTATCAGGGCTTTGCTGCGTCCTTCTCAGCATCTGCATCTTTGCTGCTTTCCACACTGACCGGTCTTCCTGTTTCAACAACTCATACAAAAATGACCGCCATGATGGGCGCGGGTGCTGCAAAAAATATTCGTTCAGTTAACTGGGGCGTTGCAAAAGAAATGGTAGCAGCATGGGTATTTACGTTCCCTGGCTGCGGACTTATTGGTTTTCTTTTTGCAAAACTGTTCCTGATGATTTTCTAAGTACGTATAACTGTCTTTTACGAGTTCTATTGAACCACTCAACTTTATTGGAGGATTCATGCTAGGTAAGCCAAAAGAGGACGTCTTCTACACTATGTTCCGCGAGTTTGGCGACAAAATTGTAGAAACCGCTGAAGAGTATGTGGTCATTATGGAAGGCTTTCCCGAGACTGCTGCACGTATTCCTCAGATGAAGGTTTACGAGCGTGAGTGTGACGAGAAGGTCCAGCACATTATGAAGGAGCTTTACGCTTCCTTTGTCACACCATTTGAGCGTGAGGACATCTCTGACTTGGCTCTTCGTCTTGATGACATTGTTGACGGAATGAATTCTGTTGCGGAGCGCCTTGATCTCTTTAACGTTGACGATACTCGTAAAGAGGCTATGCAGCTTGCTGAGCTTACCCTTCGCGCATGCAAGACAGTCCAGGAGATGCTGAGTGTTCTGAGTGACTACAAGAAAGATCCTACCGTTATGGAGAAGGCTATTGCCGTTGGTCACGTTGAGGACGAGGGCGATCTTATTTATCACAATGCACTCTCTCGCTTGTTCCGTGATGAAATGCCTGGTCGCCACACCGTTGCTTGGCTTCGTATTTTTGACCGCATGGAGACCGTTCTGGATTCCTGTGACGACTTCTCTTTTTGTCCGGTATTGGGGTTAAACTGTTTATATAAAAGAAAGTGGAGGTGCCATGAGCGGCTTCAAGCGTTTTTGCTACATACTCTATGTTCTTGCAAGTGCATTTGTGTTTTTAGCCCTTGCTTTAACGTGGTTTGGTCCTTGGACACATCAGGCAACTAATCTCTTGTTTACCAAGCCCTACCTTATTGCTCTTAACGCTTGTGCGGCTATTAGCATCTTTGGTCTTGTTGTGGTGTTGTTCAGAGCTCTATTCATTAGAAAAACGGTAAAGCTCACGGTTGCAACAGTTGAAGGCGGAACAATCTCCGTCACTAAAGATGCCATTTCTTCTCAGGCAGCCCATATTATTGAAGAAGATGGAACTTGCCTTGCACACCGTGTTAACGTGCAGATTTCTAAGAACAATTCTGTAGCCGTACAGATTGATATTCTCCCCAAAGAGCCTGTTGATGTCACTGCAAAGGGCTCTGAGTTCTATAACGCTCTTCAGTCTGGTCTTGCTATCGTGTGCGGACCTTGCGTTTCTAGCATTAATCTTTCTTTTATCAAGCCAAGTTCCTTCTCGCCAAAGGATGAAGAAGGTGCGTCTTCGTCTCAGTCAAAAGAGGTTGTGCCAGAACCAGAGATTGTAGAAGAGCAATCTTACGAGCAACCTTCCACTCAAGCCGCTGCTCAGCAGACTGGTAAAGACATTCGATTGAGTATTTCAGAGCCAGATGCAAAGGAGGTCACAGACAATGGATAAAAGCTTCTTTCAGAAGACGCAGGAGAAGTGCAAAAAATACGTCGTTGACCATCCAGGTGCCATTATTGGCGGATTTTTGGGCCTCTTATTTGCAATTTTTTTGTTTACGTTTGGCCTTTTTAAAATGCTAGTTGTTGCATTGTTTGTGCTGGTTGGAGTTGCCATCGGTCAGATTTTTGACGGAAAGGCAACCATTTTGGCAAAGATTCGTTCCTTATTTACGGACAGAAACTAGATAGGAGAGAGCTGTGGCAGAAGAGCTTACTAATTCGCAAGAGACCACCTCTGAAGAAATTGTTCCTGCAGAAGAGACAACAGATGTTCCTTCCGATGCAGATCTTGAGGATACAGACTCTCTTACCTTCTCTGGTGGAGTTGTCGAGAAGATCGTCTCGTTGGCTTTACGTGACGTCACCAACGTGGTGGGCGCTCGTGGAAACTGGCTTAACAGAGTTCAGGATGTACTTGGTGCATCTGATACGGCTAAAGGTGTCACTGTAGAGGTGCTGCCTGACAGCTCGCTAAATGTTACCGTTTCTGTACTTATTAAATATGGTTCTTATGCGCCTCAGATTTTTGAAGACGTTAAACATACAATTGTCGAGAAAATTACCGGTATGACAGGCCTTGAAGTTTCTGGTGTTAACCTACGAATTGAAGATGTTTTGACCGAAGAAGAATACGATCGCCTAAAACATCGTCCAGAAGAGCCTGAACAGCTAGACAAAGAAGAGTAAAGTACGCTAAAGTTGCACTGTTTTACGCTTTTATAGTAATTGTTTTATTGTTTTGTCACTACAAGCTCCCTAAGCGCAAGGAGTTTTACCATGAAAAGGCTTTCACGTTGGAGCATGGCGATTGTTGCTACGTTTGTGCTAGCACTCTCGCTCGTTGGAGGACTTGCAAAGCAAGCACTCGCAGACACCACCCCTGTTACCTCAGAGGCTGAGCTGCTGGCTGCTATTGCTGCTGCTCCAGCAGATGGTTCGCAGACTATCGTTCAGGTAAATGCGGACTTTACCATTACTGCTCCAGTCCAGGTTCCAGCTAATAAGAACATTAGGTTGATGGGTACTGGAACTATCACAAGTGCCATGACCGGCTCTAATTTCTATATGTTCAAGATTGCTTCTGGCGGCGCAGTTACTCTTGATGGCGCCACCATTGATGGCAACAACACTGCATTTGCCGTTGAGAACCGTGGTAGCTTTACCTTGCTTCGTGGCGTTATTAAAAACGGTAAGGCAAAACCTACACCTGGAAATAACGGCGTAGTTCTTACTACTGGCGCTGGCGCAAAATTTGTTATGGCCGGCGGCACCATTCAGGACAGCACGGTTGCTAACGCTCTTGGTGGCGCAGTTACTGTTGCAAATGGTGCAACAGGTGAGCTCCGTGACGGTACCATTCAGAACACTACTCTTACCAATCAGTACTCCGGTAGCGTTTTGGTAAGAAATGCAGATTTCACTATGACTGGCGGAACCATCACTGGCTAACAATAAGGCTGTTGAAGGTGCAGGCGTCTACATTTACGCAGGTAATCCTCAGTTTGGTGATTCTAAGTCAAAGGCAGACTTTACCTTCAACGGTGGCTCTATTACTAATAATGTTGCTTCTGAGTCCGGTGGTGGTATCTACGTAATCTGGAACGGCAACATTGTTATGAATAACGGCATCATCAAGAACAACACTGCTGGCATTGCTGGCGGTGGCGTTGCTACCTACGACCAGTTTGTTGGTGTTGTTGGTGGTCAGAAGGTTCCTTATTCCAAGGTTGGTGCTCCATGGAATAACTGGCCAAACATTTATCGCGCTGGCTTCACCATGAATGGTGGCTCTATTGACGGAAACAAGGTCACTAGTAATGGCACCAACCAGCTTGGCGATAAGGGTGTTGGTGCTGGTATTTATGTTGCATCTGCTAATGTAACCCTTAATGCTGGTGAAATTATCAATAACACTGCAAATGACCAGGGCGGCGCAGTTTACGTTGCTTCTGTTCCTTATGTTGTCCACATTAATAACGCACTTATTAAGAACAACACCGCAACTGTTATTGGTGGTGGTGCTTGGTTCTGCCCAACCGGTGTAGCTGAATTCCACTCCAAAAATGGCGTAGCATTCTTCAACAACACCGCAAATGGTGCTGGTGATGAGATTGCAACCGTTCGCGGTGCAGGTGAATCTGCTGGTGCAACTATTTCTGATTATATGCTTGGTGGTGCCTCTGCACATTGGACTAAGGATGGCGCTGTTACCATCAACCTTCCTTCAATCCTTGGTGAAGCTGATCCAGCTGCTGCACGTCATACTACTGAAGAAGTAAGCAATATCGTTAACAACACCGATATGCTTGCTCTTGAGTCTAATCTTCGTTATAGCTCTATCGCCGCAGCACAGAATAAGGCTCAGCTGATTATTTCTGGAAATACCGCACAGCGTGGTGGTGGTATTGGCTCCAACGGTACCGTTATTACTGGTGAAGAGGGTACTCAGGATGTAACCGTTAAGAAGGTTTGGGATACTTCTGCAAACCCAGATGCAGTTATTCCAGAGACGCTTACTGTTTATCTAAAGGCAGATGGATATGTTGTTGACTCCGTTGAGCTTTCTGCAGCAAACAACTGGGAGCATACATTCCACGGTCTTCCTGATAACGTAACTTTGAGCTTTACAGAAGGAAC
>JAHACE010000144.1 GCA_018376005.1 Atopobium sp.
CAGAACGCTGAGGGTTGTCTGTAAGAACCCTGGATGTATCGGCATTACCGTCAGCCGAGAAAACAGAAACCTTTACACCTGGTGTAGATGTATCAATAGGATCTGCAAATGCAAGTTTAGGTGCAGAAACTGCAAGAACTGCAACAAACGCAAGTGCAAGTGCACACGCAATTCTCTGAAGCGTCTTAATGTGGCGCATAAAACCTCCTGAAACTATTACAAGTAATTACTTACTCTTACGACCAAAAATCAGCCGTAAGAGCATAGAGGACAAGGCAATTCTTAGTAAATGAGCCAAGAGAGATTACATATATCTTTCATAGGTTTTCCACGTATTTTCCACATGTTTTGGCATAAAAAAGCGCGGCGAGAAACTCGTCGCGCTTGAATGTATATGTTGTAACGTTTGTTAATCAGAGAATTACTTAACAAGCAGGAAGTATGCGATAACCGCAATGCCCAAGATAATGCGGTACACACCAAAAGGCTTGAAGTCATGCTTGCGGACATAGCCCATAAGCGCACGGACCATAACAAGCGACACAATAAACGCCACTAAACAACCAACACCCAAAATAATTGCCTCGGGAGCGGTGAAAGTGTTGCCCTTCATAAAGTAGCGCACAAGCCTCAAAGCAGAAGCACCAGCCATAGTAGGAATAGCCAGGAAGAACGTAAACTCAGCAGCCACTGCCCTCGAGCAACCAAGCGCTAAACCGCCCAGGATGGTTGCACCAGATCTTGAAGTACCTGGAACAATTGCAAGTACCTGGAAAACGCCAATACCAAGCGCGGTCTTCCAGTCCAGGTTGTCAATGTCTTGTACGCGGGCCAGGTTGTCGGCTGAGGGGGCCTTCAGGGATGCAGCTGCGTCTGGACGCATGTGTTTACCACGAGGTGCTTCAATCTTTACCGTTGCAGCGACCTTCTCGCGATGTAGCTCAAGCACAATAAAGATGATGCCGTAGAAAATAAGGGTTGCAGCAATAACAAAAGGGCTTCCCAGATGCTCTTCAATGAAGTCATTGAGCGGCAGACCAATTGCTGCTGCAGGAACGCAGCTAACCACTACTTTTGCCCAGAGTTTCCAGGTAGAGCGCTTCTCGTCCTTAGATTTCTTTGGCGAGAAGGGATTGAGCTTGTGGAAAAATCCCACACATACTGCAAGAATTGCGCCAAGCTGAATAACAACGAGGAACATATTCCAGAAGTCTTCAGAAACATTGAGTGGTAAGAACTGATTGAGTAGCAGCATATGGCCTGTTGATGAGATAGGTAGCCACTCGGTAATACCTTCAACTACGCCAAATAACGCTGATTTAAGCGCTTCAATCCACAAAATTGCCGACTCCACTAAAACCTCCTTGGGGACTGATTACGAACCTATTGTACGCAATCCGTTCGCCCTTTCTTTTTCTACCGTTCACGGTTTTACCTAACGACTTTACTACTTTAAAAGTGCCTTGTTTTCTGCAAAGTTGGCATTTGGAGCCAAAAACAAGTAGAATTGACACCCTCGCACGAGCGGAGAGAAGCGATTATGCGTATTTTTGAGGTCAAGTGTTATCTGACATCGCGCTTGAAGCCAGTAATGAGCGGACGGCATGAAATGCGTACTAATCGGAAGCCCCAATCGCGGAGGTCGATTTGAACAAATATATGCGTCATAGACGCTTACCTTCATGCTCTACCCTTATGACAGCACTTCTTGTAGTAGTGCTTGTTGCTAATACCTTTTTGTTTGGCGTCTCAAGAGCTCAGGCAGAGACTCTTGAAGAGCTCCAGGCCAAGGTAGAGCAGACCAATTCTGATTACGATGCCGCTAACCAACGCGTAGCTGAGCTGCAAAAGCAGATTGCAGACAATGAGGCACGTATTGCAGAGATTGAACAGCAGCTCCCAGAGCAGCGCTTAAAAGCTGCAGAGTCTATTAGAGCTATGTATCGTATGCAGCAGGGCTCCATGGGAATTATTGATCTGCTTTTATCGGCAGATAACTTTAATGATTTGATTGCTGTTGTTCAGTATCTTGAGATTATCCAGAACAAAAATTCAGATGCTATCAACCACCTTGTTGACCTCAGCAAAGAGCTTTCTGAGACTCAGTCATCTTTAAATACACAGATGGCAGAGGCAGAAGAGCAGAAGAAGGCTGCTGAGGATGCTATGAATGCAGCAATTGCAACAAGAGAGCAGTTGCAAGCAGAGCAGGCTGCGCAGGCAGCAGCAGAGGCAGCAGCTGCAGAAGAGGCTCTGAAAGAAGCTTCTACTGAGACTACCTTTACCAACGCTTCTGGTAATACCACAGAAGTCACTACCCCATCAACTCCTTCGGCTCAAAATGTTGACTGGTCAAGCGATAAGACCAACTTTGTAAGCAGCTGGGGTGCTCGAATTGATGCGTATCTTGCTGGTTCCCCTCTTGC
>JAHACE010000145.1 GCA_018376005.1 Atopobium sp.
GCACGAGATGCAAACTGGTATGAACGTACCAAGCAAGCACTTGCCATTCCAAGAAATGGGGTTTCTCGCCAGCTAGTTGATGACTGGGAAAAGACCCCTGAGTATCAGCGCGATGCCAACGGCCGCTTGACTGAATGGGATTTCTACGGCGGTTCTTTGGCTGGTATTGAAGAGAAGCTTCCTTATTTGGAAAACCTTGGAATAACTGCGCTTTATTTGAATCCTATCTATGCTGCTTCTAGTAATCATCGCTACGATATTGCGGATTATTTGGAAGTTGATCCCGTGTTAGGCACTGTAGAGGATTTTGAGCGCCTCTGCGCAAAAGCTGCTGAACATGGTATTTCTATTATTTTGGATGGCGTTTTTAATCACTGTGGCGCTGATTCAAAATATTTTAATAAATTCTCTAACTACTCTGAACCAGGAGCAGTTCAGCAGGCTGGCTCGTCCTATGATGAGTGGTTTACATTCCATGAGGATGGGACATATGAGAGCTGGTGGGGTGTAGACGCACTTCCAACTATTGTCTCCGATAACCCCGATTATCAGGAGTTTATTTGTGGCAAGGATGGCGTTATTAGAACGTGGTTGCGCCGTGGTGCTCGCGGTTGGCGCTTAGACGTTGCAGATGAGATTTCTGATTCGTTTATACAGAAGATTCGTGCGGCTGCACTTGCAGAGCGCAGTGATGCAGTCATTATCGGAGAGGTCTGGGAGGACGCAAGCAATAAGCGTGCGTACGGAAAACTCAGGCATTATCTGGAAGGTTCTGAGCTCGATGGACCTATGAATTATCCTCTGCGCAAGTCTATTCTTTCATTTTTGATGAATGAGTCTGGTGCTGAGGCAACTGTTTCAGCTCTTGAAGAGCTTTGGGAAAACTATCCTCACGAGGCGTTTTATTCTTGCCTCAACGTATTTGGAACACATGATAAAGAGCGTTTGATTAACGTAGTTGCTGGAGCTCCTGCTCCTGATGCTCTTTCTGCTCAAGAGCAGGTAACATACAGACTTTCTGCTGATCAGCGAGGTCTTTCTAAGGCTCGTATGTGGCAGACGGCTGTGCTGCAGATGACACTTCCTGGTGTTCCATCAATCTACTACGGCGATGAGATGGGCGTTGAGGGATTTGTTGACCCAACAAATCGCGCAACTATGCCATGGCCAGGAAGCAGTCCTCGCGCAGACCTGGATTACTTGCATATGTATCGCAATGCTATTGCGCTCAGAAAAACGCTTCCTCTGCTGGTAGACGGCTCGTTTGAACCGTTTGTTCCAGAGTGTGGTTCAGATGATGTTTTAGCTTTCTGGCGTAGGCTTGTTCAAAAAGATGGCCAGCAAGTGCAGCAGAGCAAAGACGCTTCTGGCATTTGTGTGTTGGTGAATAAGAGCCGCTCAGATGCTAAGACCGTATATGTTTCTGTTCCTCAAAACATGCAGGTTATTGACGTTATTAGTGGACAAGCAGTACCTGTCAAAGATGGCAAGGCAGAGGTCTTTTTGTGGCAGCTTGGGTGTACTGTCTTAAACGTGCAGCCAGCTCATAGACTACAAAAGCCTCTTGAGCCTGGTATGGGAGTGCTTGCTCACATTACTTCTCTGCCTTCTAATGAGGACTCCGCAATTACGCCAGGCCAGAAGCTTGGTGTTATTGGTCGCGAGACTTCCGAGTTCATTGATTTTCTCGCGGCAATGGAGAGAGTCATCTCTGAGTGCGATGATACTCAGAGCAGGAGAGCCGCTGAATACCAGGAATTCTGCGCGAGAAACTCATATTGGCTTGATTCGTATGCAGCATTTCGAGCTATTAAAGACCTACTGGGAGAGGAAGTATGGCAGGAGTGGCCCGAGCAATATCGCAGCTGGTCGAAAGAGCTTCTTGAGCGTCCTGAACTTACCCAGACAATCGAACTTCATCGAAAGCAGCAATTTGCTTTTGACGTAATTTGGAGTCAGACATTAGCGGAGGCTCGTGCTAAAGGCATTCAGATTATTGGCGATATGCCTATGTTTGTTTCAGAGGATTCCGCTGATGTTTGGGCACATCCAGAACTTTTTGCTTTAGATGATACAGGTCATACGGAGCTTCAGGCTGGAGCTCCTGCTGACGCGTTTTCTCAAGATGGCCAGCTGTGGGGCAATCCAACGTATACCTGGCAGGCTCATAAAGACGAAGGATACCGTTGGTGGATTGAGCGATTCCGCAGGTCTTTCTATCTGTATGACTATACCAGGCTGGACCATTTTATTGGCTTTACGTCTTACTATGCTATTGAGCAGGGAAAGACTGCTGCCGAGGGCTCATTCAAGTTTGGTCCCGGCCTGGAGCTGTTTGATATTGCTTATAAGCAGCTTGGACCACTACCTTTTATTGCAGAAGATTTAGGAGCAGTTACTCCTGCTGTCCGAGCATTGCTTTCTCAGACAGGTTTCCCTGGTATGAGTGTTATCCAGTTTGCTGATGGAGACTGTAGATATTCCTTTACACCAGCTCAGGAGTCTATTGTGTACAGCGGTACCCATGATACGCAAACGCTTATGGGTTTTGTAGAAGCTCGTTTTACAGGTGGCCAGGCAACTGATGAATCGCACCAGATTTTTGATCATCTTATTGAGCAGGTAGTTGGAACTTCTAATGCAGTGGTTATTTTGCCGCTACAGGACGTCTTAGGTCTTTCTGACGATGCTCGTATGAATATTCCTGGTAAAGCTAAAGGCAATTGGTCTTGGCAGGTTAAAAAGGACATGCTCACGCCACAGGTTGTTCAAAAGCTGCAGAGGTTCGTTGAGCTGCACCAGAGTAAGCTCGACGTTTAGAAGTTAGGCTTCTTTCATACTTCAGTTACAACAAAAGGTCCTTCTCGATGAACTGCCTCCCATTTCTTGGACACGAGAAATAGGAGGCAGTTCAAAACACACCTAAGTCAGATAATCTGTTAAAAAGACGTATACATTACGCTGAAAATACCTCAATCATGCAGATTATCTTTATTAGATGTGTAAAATGCCCTCATTTGAGCAGAATATCTGACTTGAGTGTGTTCCTTAGAGACAGAATTTACCGGTAGTTAAATTTCTTATATAAGTCTATTCATGTATAAGCATATTAGATGAAGTTTATGCATAGAGATGCATATCAGGTAGTGTGACCGCGTAGCTGCCTGGCTATCTTGATTAAGAACATGTCGATTCTTCAGCGAGACCTACCAAAGCTGCGCTATTTTGTGCGCCAGGCCTAAAAGCCGACGCTAACACGCTACAGAATCATAATCCCCCGCATATGAACTGCCTCCCATTTCTTATGCCCAAGAAATGGGAGGCAGTTCTCGACTAGCGAGAAGGACCTTTTACGTGTAGACGCTCTTTTGAGTTCACTATGACATTGCGTGCGGCAAAACAATGGTAAAACGTGTGCCTACACCTTCGCGTGAAAGTACCTCAATAGAGCCGTCATGATTATCGACAATCCATTTTGCGATGGATAAGCCAAGTCCAGAACCTTCGTTGCTTTCAATACGAGCGTTGTCGGCTCTCCAGAATCTCTCAAATATATGAGCGGCTGCTGTCTCGGACATGCCCATACCTTCATCTTCGATTGAAACTTGAACGGTTTTCTCGTCATACGCTACATTAAAAGAAATGGTGGTCTGATCAGCAGAATATCGAGCAGCATTTTGCACGATAATACGGATAGACTGTTTAATCATGGCGGTATCAGCAAGCACCTGATAGCGGTCATCCTTCAATACACCTTGATCAAATTTCAGCACATAGTGATGATCTGGATCAATCATTTCCGACTCTTCACAGACCTCAGAAGTTATCCGTGCAAGATTGAGCTTAGTCTTTGTGAGGGTATTTCTTCCTGCGTCTCCGCGTGCT
>JAHACE010000146.1 GCA_018376005.1 Atopobium sp.
AGGGATTCAACCCCCACGCCCTTCTTATTACCAAGAAACACTCTTGGGAAGGGGTAATTATGGAAAAGCTACCAATCAAAAAAGCTGTTGAAGGGTTGCTTAAGCTTCAGGACACAGGAAAGTCCGCCACGCTGTTAGGAATTGGACCAATGTCGCCCAACCTGTTGCAGGCAGCTTTTGAACTTGGTAGAGACTGCGATTTTCCTCTGATGTTTATTGCATCGCGAAACCAGGTAGATCTTGATGAACTTGGTGGAGGATACGTAAATTCTTGGGATCAGAAGCGTTTCTCGGAAGATATTGCTGAAGCAGCTCAGAAGGTTGGTTTTGACGGCCTGTACTATCTCTGCCGTGACCACGGTGGTCCTTGGCAGCGCGATGAGGAGCGCAATGCTCACCTTCCAGAAGATGAGGCCATGGAGCTTGCCAAGAAGTCCTATCTTGCTGATATGCTTAACGGCTTTGACCTGCTGATGATTGACCCAACAAAGGATCCTTTTGAGATTGGTAAGGTTATTCCGCTTGATGTGGTTCTTCGTCGTACGGTTGATTTGATTGAGTGGTGCGAGAAAGAACGTGTTTCTCGCGGTCTTCCTGAGATTGGCTATGAGGTTGGTACCGAAGAAACAAACGGCGGCCTAACCTCTACCGATAAGTATCACACCTTCATTGAGCAGCTTAAGAGTGAGTTGACTGCTAAGGGTCTGCCTATGCCAACCTTTATTGTTGGACAGACGGGAACGCTTACCCGTCTTACGGAGCAGGTTGGCCATTATGATTTTGAGGCTGCCATTAGCCTTGCTGAGATGGCCAAGAGCTACGGTGTTGGTCTTAAGGAGCACAACGCAGACTACCTTGATGACGTGACGCTGCTTGAGCATACTCCTGCAAATGTCACCGCTTCAAACGTAGCTCCACAGTACGGAACAGAGGAGACTCGCGCATATTTGAAGCTTTGCGATGTAGAGGATCTTCTGGTTAAAGAAGGTCTCCTGAAGGCAGACGAGGTCTCTGGCTTGAGAAACACCCTGTTGGTCAAGGCAATTGAGACTGAGCGTTGGCGCAAGTGGATGGTGGGTGACCAGGTCAATCTGACTGTTGAGCAGATTCTGGCTGATCACAAACTGTCTCTGGATATTCTTGATATTTCTGGCCATTACGCGTTCAATGATGAGGAGGTCAAGGCAGCAACTGAGCACCTCTACAAGAACCTTGCTCAATTTAATATTGATGGCCAGCGCTTTGTTGTTGATCACATCAAGCGTCCTCTTCGCCAGTATGTTGAGTGCTACAGGCTTGAGGGAGTTACCACGCGCATTCGTAAGGCACTGGCAGAGTAAACACGCGCTTTCAGGCGCGGCGTTTTACCGTTGCAACATCTTTGCTGTCAGATTTTGGACAGATATCTGACAAACCTAAGAGGTCGAAGGCTTTTTGCTTTCGACCTCTTTTCTTGTGCGATGTATCATAGAGAACAATAGTTACAAAAACGATGCTAAGGAGCGGCATGGCTGAAAACGACGAGCGCAAAGATGGAGTTTCTCCCCAGCTTGATATGCTCTCAACTGAGCTGCTTGGGGATGCGTTTGACCTGCTTGCAGATGGCCAATCACTTAACGTTTTGCTTGTGGTTGAAGATGCGTCAGGCACCGTTGCAAGTTATGAGTTCTCTGACGACGGTCCAGAAGAGCTGCTTGAGGGTGCCCATAAGCGCGTGCTTGACCTGGTCAAACAGAAGGGCGATAAAGAAGCAGGACTTGAAGAGCCTGTCCGCTATGCGCTTGTATACGAAGGAGCCATCCAGCTGCTCAAAGAGGGCGGTTATGAGGATGCCGTACTTCTTGAGTTTGGCGAGAAGGGCTATAAGAGTTTCTCGGCATATTCTTTGGTTCACGGAAAAGGCCAAGGCGACCAGTTTGTGTGGTCTGATCCAGCGCCGGCAGGAGAGCTTGAGCCGCTTCTGTAATGAAAAAGCTGCGTTCATTGAAATTTCTGGGCGCTCTAGGCACGTAATTGCACTAAAGTTCTAAAGCTGATAAAAATTGGACCTGAACTATTCAAGTCTAAGCACATACCTTCGAGAGATAGAGACTTATGCGTCAAGACAACATCAGAAATATTGCTATCATCGCCCACGTTGACCACGGTAAAACTACCATGGTTGACCAGATGCTCAAGGCAACCGATGCATTCCGCGAGAACCAGCAGGTTCAAGAGAGAATCCTGGACTCCAATGATCAGGAGCGTGAGCGCGGAATTACCATTCTGGCAAAAAACATCTCTATTGAGTACAAGGGCGTCAAGATCAACGTTATTGATACCCCTGGCCACGCTGACTTCGGCGGCGAGGTAGAGCGTGTTTTGAAGATGGCTGACGGTGCGCTTCTGCTGGTTGACGCAGCGATGAGCAGCTTGAGTTCACCATGGAGCACGTTGTCTTTGCTTCTGGTGTTAACGGCTACGCTCGCCTTGATCCAAATGATGACAATGACAACATGTTCCCTCTTCTCGACATGATTATTGATGGCCTTCCAGCTCCAGATGTTGATATCGATGGCCCTCTTGCTATGCAGTGCGTCACCATCGACCACTCTGATTACCTGGGACGCATTGGTATTGGCCGTGTGTATTCCGGAACCGTTCATACCGGTGACAAGATCCTTGTTGTCAAAAATGATGGTTCACGCGCTATGAGCCAGGTCAAGCAGCTGTTTACCTTTGACTACCTGGGTCGCAAGGAGTGCGATGAGGTTGACGCAGGTGATATTGCGGCAATCGTTGGCGTTGATAAAACTGACATTGGTGATGTTTACACCGATCCAGAAAATCCTGTTGAGCTTGATCCAATTGAGATTGACCCACCAACCCTTTCCATTATTTTTGAGCCTTCTACCTCACCACTTGTTGGTCGTGAGGGAGACATTGTTGGCGGCCGTCAGCTCAAAGAGCGTCTGATGACAGAGCGTGAGAATAACGTCACCATGCGCATTGAGGAGCTTCCTGATAAGACCGGTATTGAGGTTTCTGGCCGTGGTATTCTTCACCTCTCCGTTCTTATGGAGAGCATGCGCCGCGAGGGATTTGAATTCCAGGTTGGTCGTCCTCGCGTTCTGTTCAAGAAGGATGCTCAGGGCCATACGCTTGAGCCTATTGAGCAGGCAGTTGTTGAGTGCAACCCAGAGTATGCTGGCAAGGTCATT
>JAHACE010000147.1 GCA_018376005.1 Atopobium sp.
CGATCTGCAGAGCGCAACTACTAAGGTGACCGTTCTTTCAGGTCTTACGCGCGAGAAGATCGAGGCAACTGCAAGCGTCCAGGGAACGCAGGTTGTGATCTCTTTTGCAACACCCGTGGACGCTCAAAAGCTTATTCGTGTAGAGATTTCCGGCATAAAGTTTCCTGCTGACGGCGGTTCGTACACTGTTGAGGGGACATATACCACTGAGCGGGGAACTCAAAAGCTTGCTTCTTCTCCCGAAATCACCATTATTCCTAACACACCTGTTCAGGCTCTGGTGAATTGGCTTGATGCTCAGCCTTGGGTTGAAGCGTGGAATTCCAACCACTTTTTGGGCATGTTCTTAAAGCCACAACTGATTGTCTCTTCAGTGGTGATGCTTTTTCCTGGATGGCTGGTTTGCCTTGCAATTGTAATTTGCGCTTATCCTGTAGCTATTGTGCTGGGAATGGGCTTTGCGCTGCTGAAGATTTCCAAAAATCCGCTCCTGCGTGCACTTGCGGTGGTATATATCAATTTGTTGCGTGGAACCCCATTCTTCCTGCAGATTTATATTCTGTTCTTTGGCCTTCCCATGTTAAATATCAATCTGGACACCAATCTGCTTGGCTTTATTGTGGTTGCTATCAATTCTTCTGCGTATCTTTCTGAGATTTTCCGCGCGGGCATTCAATCAATCCCGCAGGGTCAGTATGAGGCAGCAAGCTCTCTTGGTATGAATCGTCTCCAGACCATGACGTTTATTATCATTCCTCAAACTATCCGTCGGGTTATCCCACCTCTTACCAGCGACTTTATTACTTCCTACAAAGATACCTCGCTGCTTTCTTCTGTAGGTGTTATGGAGCTGATGATGTTTGCCAAAAACCTCACCACCTCAACGGGAAACATGACGCCATACATGACGGCCGCTCTGTTCTATTTGGCAATTACCTTGCCGCTTATTAAGGTAGTTGGCAGTATCGAGAAACGCATGGAGCAGTCAGAAACAGGTAAAACAGCAAGCGCTGTAGCTAGTAAGACTCAAGCTCTTTCCAAGGAGGAAAACTAATGTCTTTCTTTTCTTTCAAAAAGAAGTCGAACACAGAACAACCTGCCTTGGATGCTGAAGTTGCTGCACAAGAGGCATTTGAGCGGGATAAACCCCTTACTAACCATGCTTTCGAGTCAGGTGAACATCCTATTGTTCGTATTGAGCACCTCAATAAGTCGTTTGGATCAACGCACGTCTTAAATGACGTTAACCTGACTGTTTGGCCAGGTGAAGTTGTGCTTGGTCCTTCGGGCTCCGGTAAATCCACTATGCTCCGTTGCATCAATCTACTGGAGACTCCTTCTGCAGGTCATATTCTTATTGAGGACCAAGAGATTACAGGTACCAATGAAGCTGAGGTCAACGCCCTTCGTAGAGATGTCGGAATGGTTTTTCAGCAGTTCAATCTGTTTGGTCATTTAACGGTCAAAGAGAACGTAATGATTGGTCAGATTAAGGTTCTAGGGAAGTCAAAAGAGGAAGCAGATGCAGAGGCGCTAAAGCAGCTGGAGGCTGTTGGCCTTGCCGATAGAGCAGACTTCAAGCCTGGTGCGCTTTCCGGTGGACAGCAGCAGCGTGTAGCAATCATGATTGTGGTAACGCACGAGATGGGTTTTGCAAAAGACGTGGCAGATCGCGTGGTCTTTATGGAAGGAGGAGTGGTAGTTGAGCAAGGTACTCCTGATGTCATTTTCAACAATCCACAAAACCCTCGAACAGCTGAGTTTATTGGCGCTATTGCGTAAAACCCATACTTTTTAGAATTAATACGCAAACGTAAAAAATATTTTAGGGCGAGAAGATCTTCTCGCCCTAATTGCAGATAATAAGGTATATCTGCTCTTTATTCGCAGCTTGTGGTATGCTTTATAAGATTAAGCTTATCCTAGGGGGAATCGATGCATCACAAGAATATTCTTCTTGTATCTGCAACGACACGCTTACATGAACGTATGCGTGAACTTTCGCATGTCATTGATGTGTCTATTGCTCTTGCAAATGCAGCCTCATTTTCTCAGGCTGCGGCTTCTGGTCATACCTTTGACCTGATTATTCTTGATCAAAAAGAACTTTCCCAGGATGTTATTAGCACGGTAGAGAATTATTCTGCGCAAAATGGCGGAATTGCTCGCCTGTTTGTTGCTGACCTTGATAATCTTTCTAAGTTTGTTCTGCCTGTTCAGGGCAAGAGCGATTTTATTTTGTCTACTGCAACTATCCAGGAGTTTAGCCTTAGGTGCTCGCTGCTTTTGTGGCCAGGTACCGAGAGCACTTCTAGAGATTTGGTTATTGTTGACAACATAAAGATTAACCTGGCAACGTATCAGGTTTATATTGATGAATCTCCTGTTGATCTTACGTATATGGAGTATCTGCTGCTGTCATTCTTGGCAACCCATCCGTCTCGTGCATACTCACGTGAGGCTCTTTTGCAGCGCGTTTGGGGCTTTGAATACTGCGGCGGTACCAGAACAGTTGACGTTCACGTAAGGCGTGTTCGCTCAAAGATTGGTCCTCAAGCAGCCGCTCATCTTGAGACGGTTCGTGGTGTAGGCTATCTATTTAGAGCATAATCGCAGGTATAAACTGCATTTAATGGGATCTGCAAACTTCTTTCTTACTAGCAGGATTTCCGCGCGTCTTTCTCATAATGAGAAACGAATTTTTGTCCGGTATAACGGGTAGAATACACATATTGAAAAATTGATGTTTAGCGCAGAATTATTTGCGTTAGTTGTTTGCATCAAAGTGATGTTAAGGAGGATGTCTATGGAGAACCAAGCACATGGTTTAACCACAGATTCCGCTATTTATAAGCGTTTCTCGCCAGTTGAGCAGACTGGATTTATGTCTATGTTCAAAAGCTCAAGTGTAAAAAGAACAGCTTGTGTAATTGCTTTTGCCGTTGCTTGTGTTCCTACCATTGCTTTGGGAGAGGGAATTTCTAAGCTTCCTGTAGTATCTGGTCAGGCAAGTATTTCTCAAGCAGCGACGTCTCGTCCTGCTGCAGAACCAACTGATACTAAGACGGCAGAAACGGTAGCTTCTAAGGTTTTGCCTTCGGTTGTGTCCGTTAAGGCTACCAGTGATTCATCAGGCTCAACCGGTTCTGGCGTTGTATTGAACACAAATGGAGACATTCTTACCAATTACCACGTTATTGAGGGTATGGATACGTTCTCTATCTCCGTTAATGATAAAGAGTATGAGTGTACTGTTGTTGGTACAGATCCAACCTCTGACCTTGCTGTTCTTCATGCTGACCTTAAGGGAGATAGCCTAACCCCAATTGAGATTGGTAATTCCGATAACTTAGCTCCTGGTAGTTGGGTTATGAGTGTTGGTAGCCCATTTGGACTTGATCACTCTGTTTCTGCAGGTATCGTGTCTGCTCTTTCTCGTGGAGATATGCTTGAGACAGAGGGTGGAGAAACCACTATTTATGCAAACCTCATCCAGGTTGATGCAGCTATTAACCCAGGTAATTCTGGCGGCGCTCTGGTTGACTCTAATGGTCAGCTTGTGGGTATTTGTACGTTGTTCTCGTCAGATACCAAGTCATTTGCGGGTATTGGTTTTGCAATTCCTTCTAACTATGCCATTGATATTGCAAATCAGATTCTTTCTGGCCAGCAAGTTAAGCATGCCTATATTGGTCTTTCTATGCAGACCGTTACTCCTCGAGTTGCAAAGCGCAATGATCTTTCGGTAGATTACGGTGCGTATGTAGCAGGCCTTCTTGATGATAGTCCTGCAGAGG
>JAHACE010000148.1 GCA_018376005.1 Atopobium sp.
CTCTGCCAAGTCAGCATCAAAGACGAGAAGATCGTCGTGCTCTTTACCAAGCTCTACCAGGGCTTTTCCGTAAGCCTCTCTGGTGGCAATTTTCTGTACGTCTGCCATGTTATGCCACCTCTCCCTCAAGCTCTTTCATAGCCTGCTCGTATTGCTCCTGGTTAGGAGCCTTGCCGTGCCAACCTACCTGGTTCTCCATGAAGGAGACGCCCTTACCCTTTACGGTGTGGGCAATGATAACGGTTGGCTGACCCGTAACGGTGCGAGCCTCAGCAAATGCAGCAGCAAGCTGGTCAAAGTCGTGTCCATCTGCCACCTCTATGACGTGGAATTTGAACGCCTTGAACTTCTCGTCAATTGGCTTTGGTGTGTTGATCTGATCAAGTGAGCCATCAAGCTGCAGGTTATTGTTGTCAACAATAAGCGTGAGGTTATCAAGCTGGTGGTTACCGGCAAACATGGCAGCCTCCCAGACCTGGCCCTCTTCAATCTCGCCGTCGCCCAGAAGTGCGTAGACGCGGTAGTCCTTGTTGAACTTCTTGCCAGCAAGCGCCATACCAACAGCGGTAGAAACGCCCTGACCCAGGGAACCGGTGCTCATATCAACGCCAGGAGTATCGTTCATATTTGGGTGACCCTGAAGGCGCGAGTTGAGCGCGCGGAAGGTTTTGAGCTCCTCCTTGGGGAAGAAACCGCGCTCAGCCAAAACGCCGTAAAGTGCAGGAGTAATGTGACCCTTTGAGAGCACAAAGCGATCCCTGCAGGGGCAGTTAGGCTTGGTAGGGTCTACGTGCATCTCCTTGAAGTAGAGATACGTCAGGATTTCTGTTGCAGAAAGTGAGCCACCGGGATGGCCGGATTTGGCCGTAAAGACCTGCGTGAGGATGCTTTTGCGCACCTCACGAGCAACCTGTTTAAGGTCGACGTCCATGTAATTTCCTTTCACGTATTGCGTGCGAGAAACGCAGCAGGTCGGCACCACGCGCAAGCCGGAGCTGCGTGCGAGAAACGCAGCAGGTCGGCGCCACGCACAAGCCGGAGCTGCGCACGAGTCAGCGCTTACAGACCGAACTTCTCGGTAAGCTTTTCCTTCATTTCATCCTTATCAAGGATGTTGGAGAGAACGATCTTCTCGTCTTCTGGAATGCCGGCGATAAAATCCTCAAGGTCGCGAGCAACAATAAAGAGGTCAGCTGCGCCAGGAGTAACGTCGGAAACAGTTGAGTGCTCAACCTCGACACCGCTCACGTGTGATATGTGGGTTACGTGGGTTAAAAAGTCGGGCCCCATCCAAGGACGAAGCCCGACCTAGATACTTAGATTCTACTCGCATTTTCTGCAGCAACTGCGATGTTTATCTGCAATTCTGTGAGCGGATGCTACTCGGCCTTCTTCTCTTCTGCCTTCTTAGGAGCAACAAGATTGAAGAGAATTGGGAGGCAGAAGCAGACAACGCAGATGCCCGTGAGAACTGCACCCTGGACGTTCAGAGCAACGTTACCAAAGATCAGCGCCATGATGGAGAAGTCAGCGTCGGAGAAGGTAGCGGAGGTGAAGCCCATGAGAGTAAAGACTGGCATGCACAGTGCAGGCAAGAAGGTAATGAGCAGGCCGTGGACAAAAGAGCCAGCAATGCAGCCCTTGATGCCGCCCTCTGCGTTACCAAAGACGCCTGCGGTTGCACCGCAGAAGAAGTGAGGAACAACGCCTGGGAGGATCAGGGCAATAGCTGCGACCTGTGCATTAATGACACCCAGGATAAGCAGGCCCAGGATGCCGCCAACGAAGGAGCTCAGGAAGCCAATGATAACGGCGTTTGGAGCATAGGTGAATGCGATTGGGCAGTCGATTGCAGGCTTTGCACCAGGGACAAGCTTCTGAGCGATACCCTTGAATGCAGGAACAATCTCGCCAATGATCAGACGAACACCGGACAGAATGATGTAAACGCCGCCAGCGAAGGAGAGGCCGCGGGTAAATGCCCAGACAATCCAGTTAGTGGTGGTCTCGGTACCAATATTCAGCAAGTCGCCGAGGTGCTGAAGGCCCGCATACTGTGGGTTAGAGGCAAACTCTGCAGCGGTAGTTCCTGCAGGTACCAGGGTTAGAAGGCCGCGGCTAACAGCAACGCCGGTGATAACCAAGAACATGATGATCATGGTCAGACCAATGGAAACGGTGTTGTCGCGCAGGAAGATGAGACGCTTGGAGAACTTGATATTCTCGGTGCTATTCTCGCGATCGGAAGCAAAGAGCTTACCGACCATACCGGCAAGCCAGTAACCAGCGCCGCCGAAGTGGCCAAGTGCAACGGAATCGCTGCCGGTAACCTTGCGCATGGTTGGCTGGCAGTATGCAGGAGACAGAACCATGATCAGAGCAAGCAGGCATGCGCCGGAGATGTAGAGCATCCAACCGGAAAGGCCGCCGACGTGCAGGATGATGGCGAGCATAGCTGCCATGTAGAGAGTGTGGTGGCCGGTGAGGAAGATGTAGTTAAAGCGAGAAAAACGTGCGAGGACAATGTTCAGGACCATGCCAACGCACATGATGATTGCGGTTGCTTGACCAAACTCGCCAAGTGCCAGCGAGACGACGGCCTCGTTGTTTGGGACGACACCCTGCATATCAAAGGCAAAGTTGAAGATCTCGCCAAAGGCCAGGAGGGAACCGGTCTGCAAGAAACCTGCACCTGCAGAAAGAACGAGGAAGCCGACGATGGTCTTGAGGGTGCCCTTGATGAGGTCCTCAACTGGCTTTCCCTGAAGCGCCAAACCCAGCAAGGCAACAAGGCCAACTAGGATAGCTGGTGTTGATAACACGTTTACAAAAAACTCAACAACAGGCATACAAAACCCCTTTCAACAAAACGCGTGTGTGCAAGCGCGTAGGAACGACGGTGCGCGCGTTGCCTTAAATGTAGTGCTCTTCGTCTGATTGTAGCCTAATTGTGTTTATTTTGTGTCGATTTATTTATGTTTTTGTAGGCCTAAACGTTCACAATGTTCATTTGATAGAAAAATGAAGCTCAAAACAGTGAGGAAGTGTACTCATAGAGCTGTCATATAGATTTTTAAGGAACGGTTGATACAAGGTCCAGGCGATTATGTGTCCGCCTAACCAAAAACGTATAAACAGTCTCAAATATGCACGAAAACTAGTCAAGAAATTGATATGACGGAAAGTGGTGTCTGATTTGGGTAAAAAACCCGTTTAGTTGGAGATAAATTTTCTAGTTTGGCATTTTGGCACTTACGTTTTCCCAGTTGGGTTTTCTCATAAAAGTTTCGATCAAAATTGACCGAGAGTTTATGCTGGTAGATGACCTGCATAGAATGCATACGTTTTTGTATATTCCAACTAAACGCATTTTTTACCACTTTGGGTGCCAAAACGCTTATTTTACTGATTATCAGAAAAAATGGTCGGGTTGACTGGATTTGAACCAGCGACCTCTCGGTCCCGAACCGAGCGCTCTACCAAGCTGAGCCACAACCCGTTATGTTTTGCCTTGTCCGACGGGATAAATCCATCAAACATTTGCCGCTCTATGTTACCACTACAACTTGCAGGTGGTGGAGAAGCCTCGCCAACCTTTTGCTTGAGCCGTGGCGGCAATTGCGTCTGCGGCATCGCGTGATTCGCAAAGTGCAAAAGAACTGCTACCTGAGCCGGAAACCTGAGCACCAAGAACGCCGGACTGTGCTTTTAGCCACTCCTCTACCTCGGCCACCTGTGGTTTTAGCGATTTTGCTGCAGGGGCAAGGTTGTTGAAGAGGAGGCTTGCTACCTGCTGAATAAATTGCTTACTTGCATCGTGATCGCTGGCAGCAGCGGACTTGTCAGCGGAGCGCAAAAGCGCGGACAGATTCTCGTAGGACTCCGGTGCAATTGGCGATGCGTCAAACTGGTCGTACGCTTCTTTGGTAACAACGCCGGTTTCTGCTGGTAAAACAATGGCAAGCGGAGCGTCAACGATAGATGCATAGGTTTCTACCAGCGTATCCCCAGCGCCAAGCATAAGCGATGGTCGTGGGTCTAAGAAGAACGCAACGTCTGCGCCCACAGCCTTGGCTACCTCAACTACCAGCGAGTCTAGCGGGTCAACACCCCAGCGCTGAGCCAACAGATAGAGCGTCGCTGCGGCGTCGGCGGACGATCCACCCAGACCGGCCTTCTCGGGAATGTGAACCTGTACGTCAATGGAAACATCTGGGGAAACTCCCAGCTTATTGGCGAGAAGAACCGCGGCCTTCCAGGTTGTTGTGCGCTCAGGCAACACACAGAGCTGCGGCTCATGCGTAACCGTAAGCTCCGGCGCATCATCGACAACAACTGTGTCGTACAGCGCAACGGGAACCATGAGTGAATCTACTTTATGGTATCCTCGCTGGTCTTTCTGAGTGTGAATGCCCAGGTGAAGGTTGACCTTGCAAGGAATCTGAATGATTTGGCGTCCAAATTTGGACGAAGAGGCAGCCATGAGAGTAAGCCTAGCCAGAGAAGATTACGCTTCTGGACTATTCTTCAAACTCGAAGTCAAACAAACGCTCACCGGTCTCAAAATCAAA
>JAHACE010000149.1 GCA_018376005.1 Atopobium sp.
GCGGAGAGCATCAACCAAAGCTGTCTTGCCCTCTGTTTTCTGGTCCTTCATTTTTATCACACGTGCAGGACATCCCGCTACCACAGCATTTGCTGGAACATCTTCAACTACCACAGCACCTGCTGCAACAACAGCGCCTTCTCCAACACGAATGCCCTCGATAACTACAGCGTTTGCACCAATAAGAACGTTATCTTCAATAATAACTGGCGTAGCAGATGCAGGCTCAACAACGCCAGCAAGAACGGTACCGGCGCCAATGTGGCAATTCTTACCAACGGTTGCGCGACCGCCCAGAACAGCACCCATATCAATCATGGTGCCCTCACCAATAACGGCACCAATATTAATAACGGCACCCATCATAATGACGGCATTGTTACCAATCTCAACGCGCTCACGAATCAGTGCACCTGGCTCAATACGTGCGTTTACGTCCTTCATGTTAAGCAGAGGCACGCCAGAGTTTCGACGGTCATTCTCGATATCAAAATACTCAAAGGCGTCTGCGTTCTGCTCAACAACGCTCTTGAGCTCAGACCAATCGCCAAAGACAACCTTTGAAGTGCCCTCGCCGTACACGCGAGAAGAGCCGTAAGACACAGAAGCACCCTCGCGCTCTTTGACGTAGAGTTTAACAGGGGTCTTCTTCTCTGAGGTAGCAATGTAGTTAATAATTTCCTGGGCGTCCATGTGCGTCCTTTCTTAAACAAACAGGCACTGACCCGCAAAGATCAGCACGTGCATTTATCCAAAAATCAAATCTTCAAAGGTATAAAAACCGGGAGCTTTTGTAAGCAATTTCTCAGCGCACGCAACGGCACCGTTCACAAAAATCTGACGTGATGTTGCGCGATGGGTCAGGCAAACTTCCTCATCCTGTCCAAAGAAATGAACCTCATGAGTGCCGGCCACTGTGCCGCCTCTGAGCGCAAACACACCAATCTCGTCTTTGGTACGAGCTCCACAGAAGCCCTCGCGACCAGAAACAACAGGACGAGTTCCCTCTGGGTCGATTGCAGCGAGCAGCAGCTTTGCTGTGCCGGACGGAGCATCAACCTTCTGGTTGTGATGCGTCTCCACAATTTCTGTATCCCAGCCGTTAAGCGCCTCAGCAGCCATAGCAACCGCACGCCTCAACACAGCAACGCCCACCGAATAGTTTGCCGCGTGAATCACCGGCACGCTCTCCCCCAGCTGCTTGAGCTCAGAAAGTTGCTCTGGCGAGAAACCTGTGGTGCCAGAAACCAGCGCACACCCGCGCTCACGCACAAAGCCGACAACAGCCTCAAAAGCAGCAACGCCAGAGAAATCCACAACCACATCAGGCGTCTGCTCAACGGTATTCAGCTGATTGATATTCTCGTGACCAAACGCACCAAGTACCTCAAAGCCGTGAGCAATCAGGGTTTGCTCAATGAGCTTTCCCATCTTGCCGGTACCAATTACTACTGCACTAGGCATCAAGAAGACCAGCCTTTCTCATAGCGTTTTCAAGCACCTCGGCGTGCTCATCAGTCATCTTCCACAAAGGTAGACGATAATTTTCTTCCATAAGTCCCATACGAGCCAGAGCGGCTTTTACTGGAATTGGATTGACCTCGCAAAAGAGGGCGTGTACCAGGTCAAGATACTGGAGCTGAAGCTCGCGAGCAAGAGAGACCTCTCCGCGGTGCCACGCAGTAACCAGGTCATGAACCATCTTTGGATCAAGGTTAGACCAAACAGAAATGACACCAGAAGCACCAAGAGAAAGCAGAGGTACAATCATGTCGTCATTTCCAGACCACATAGTAAAGTCATCGCTCAAATAACGAGCAACCTTTGTTGCGTACGCAATGTCTCCAGAAGCCTCTTTAATACCCCATGCATTTGGATGCGCTGCAAGCCTCTGAACGTTGCGCTCAGAAATTGAGCAGCCCGTTCTACCAGGAATGTTATACAAAATACAAGGAACATCAACGCGATCGAGTACATACGAGAAGTGCTGGTAGATGCCCTCTTCGTTACTCTTGTTGTAGTAAGGAGTAATGAGCAGCAGGCCATCAACACCTGCCTTCTCTAGGGCCTCTGCTTTGCGCAAAGACTCAGCAGAAGAGTTGGAGCCAGCACCGCCAATAACAGGAACTCTGCCCTGAGCTCTGGCAAGGATTGCCTTAACTACCTCAACGTCCTCCTCGTCTGTCATGGTTGAGGACTCGCCGGTAGTACCAAGAGCGAGAATACCGTCAATTCCCTGCTCAATCTGGAAGTCAACAAAGCGCTCAAGTGCCTCGAAGTCAACATTTCCCTGAGCATCAAATGGGGTTACTAAAGCGGTGATTGCACCAGTCAAATTCTTCATGTCCATAGTT
>JAHACE010000150.1 GCA_018376005.1 Atopobium sp.
AGCTCCAGAACATGTGAAGGGTTAAGAATCTGAATACAAGTATATACTTGGTAAGCTATAAGAAAAAATGCACTGCCAAAAAAGTGTTGATTCAAGGAGAAGCTGCATGCTTGATATCAAATTTGTGCGCGAGAATCCTGACCTCGTAGATAAGTCTTGCGAGTCCAGGCAAAACGCCCACTGGGATCGCGAGAAATTCTTTGAGCTTGACGAGGAGCGCAGAAGCGTAATTGCCGAGGTTGAGTCTCTTCAGGCAGAGCGTAACGCTGTTTCTAAGCAGATTGGCCTTCTTATGCGTGAGGGCAAGAAGGAAGAGGCTGAGGCAGCTAAAGAGCAGGTAGCAGCTAACAAAGATCGCATCGCAGAGCTTGATCAGCGCCGCGGAGAGGTTGAGGAAGAGCTCACCGCCCTTGTTGCAGCTATTCCAAACATTCCTGACGCATCCGTTCCTTATGGCAAGGATGACTCCGATAACCCTGAGGTTCGCAAGTGGGGAGAGCCAACTCAGTTTGATTTTGAGCCAAAGGCGCATTGGGATCTTGGACCCGAGCTGGGCATGATTGATTTTGACCGTGGCGTAAAGCTTGCAGGAACTCGTTTCTATCTTCTTGGCGGCATGGGCGCTCGCATGGAGCGTGCGCTTATCAACTTCATGATTGATACACATAACCAGGCAGGCTTCAAAGAGTGGTGGCCACCAGTTATCACAAATCAGGACTCTCTGTTTGGCACTGGTCAGCTCCCTAAGTTTGAAGAGGACCTCTATCACGTACAGCCTGACCTCTACCTCATTCCAACCGCTGAGGTCCAGCTCACAAACATCCATCGTGACGAGATTCTGGACGCATCTCAGCTCCCTCTGCTCTATACCGCATTCACTCCATGTTTCCGCGAGGAGGCAGGTTCAGCTGGTCGAGATACCCGTGGCATCATTCGCGTTCACCAATTTGACAAGGTAGAGATGGTCAAGTTTGCAAAGCCTGAAGACTCCATGAATCAGCTTGAGTCCATGGTTCAGGAAGCCGAGAAGATCCTTCAGCTTCTGGGCCTTCCTTATCACGTGGTTACTCTCTGCACTGGAGACATTGGCTTCTCTGCATGCAAGTGCTATGACATTGAAGTTTGGCTCCCAAGCTATAACGCATACAAGGAGATTTCTTCTTGCTCTAACTGCTGGGATTTCCAGGCTCGTCGTGCAAATATCCGCTATAAGGATCCAGCAGAGTTCAAGGGCACCCGTCTAGTTCACACGCTTAATGGCTCCGGTCTGGCAGTTGGCCGTACCATGGCTGCAATTATGGAGAATTATCAGAACGCAGATGGCTCCGTTACCGTGCCTGAGGCGCTCCGTCCTTACATGGGTGGCATCGAGGTTATTCGACCAGAATAGTTTCTCTTTTTAATCAAAATTGATTCAATCTCTGAAATGGTCTTCTAGTGAATTGTGAAGACCATTTCTTTTACTGATTTATAGAACATATGTTCTATAAATTTGCTATACTGAGATCAGTAAAGGAAGAAAGAGGTGGCTATGAAAGGTCTGGTAGAGGTACAGAAAGAAATTGTATTAAGGCAGTTTGTGCAAGGCAGTGCGGCAAAAATTGGATTCGGCCACAAGGAGTTTTATTCAGAGATCCATATTGCATCAGAGCAACTTGCAACTTTAAGAAAGTGGATTTCAGACCAAGGTAGAGTGGGTTTAAAAGATTTAAGTCCACAAGAGTATCTGGAGGTCATCATGGCGGAAACATGCATGGCTGAGGTAATGGATGAGCTTGATGAAGCCGGTATTTCTTATCAGTATTTGTATGCAAACTCTTCCGGTGAAGTAGCTTTAAGACCAGGTAGATAATAAAAAAGAGCTCCCGAAGGAGCTCCTAAGTTCAAGTGGTGCGGCGTATAGGATTCGAACCTATGACGCCCTGATTCGTAGTCAGGTCCTCTATCCAGCTGAGGTAACGCCGCGTGCAAGTAGATAGAATGCCATTTTCCAGTTGAAAATGCAAGACTAATCTTAGAAAAAGTTCTTCTTGGTAAGAAAAAAGCTCGTTGCAGAGATGCAACGAGCAGAAAATTCTGGCGGAGAGCTGGGGATTCGAACCCCAGATGGGCTTGGGGCCCATACTCGCTTAGCAGGCGAGCACCTTCGGCCTCTCGGTCAGCTCTCCAAAATGGGTGCTTGAGAATGATACCCCGAACTGGCGTCACTCACAATAAGACATTTTACAAAACATGTGAAAAATGCTCAACAACCACGTTTTTTCGGTGAGCGCGAAGTACATCCCATGAAAAGCGATTGGCAACTTGTACTGCAGAAAGAGGCTCTTCTTTTTCTGCAAGACCTATGCAATAAGTCTCCTGCCATCAGGTGCAACCAGTAAGGGGAGGTGAGCATAGATGGGATGAGAAAAACCAAGCACGTCTTGCAAATAAAGCTGTCTGGGAGTAGATGAAAGAAGATCTGATCCTCTAACTACTTCAGTTACGCCCATGTCAGCATCGTCAACTACTACAGCAAGTTGATAGGCAAAGACGCCATCTGCACGCTGGACAATAAAGTCTCCGCATGATTCAGCAAGGTTTTGTGATGTTTGACCATAGACCTTGTCTTCAAACGCGTAGGTCTTATTAGCAACTCGTATGCGAGTTGCTGGAATTTTATGTTTGGAAAGCTCTTCACGCTCGGATTTGCTCAGGTCGCGGCAGGTTCCCGCATAGACATATGCACCATC
>JAHACE010000151.1 GCA_018376005.1 Atopobium sp.
ATTGAGGATTTCCTTTTGTAGTGTGGGCTGCAGAAGGTACGTATGTAGGACCCTTTGAAAGGGGTATCAATGGATATTGTTCTTGGTATTTGGAAATGGTTTGCGAGCAACTTCTTGACTCAGCCAGCCTATTTCATCGGTTTGATTGTTGCTATCGGCTACATTCTTCTTAAGAAGAAGTGGTACGACGTACTCGCTGGCTTCCTTAAGGCAGTCATTGGTTATCAGATCCTCCTGGTTGGTTCCGGCGGCCTGGTAACTGCATTCCGTCCAGTTCTTGTTGGACTTCAGGCTCGCTTCAACCTTTCTGCAATGGTCATTGACCCATACTTTGGCCAGAACGCAGTACAGGCAGGCATGGAGGCAGCTGACGCTCCTGCATTTATCGCAGGTCGTTCCTTCTCCTCCGTTATGCTTCTTCTGCTCTTCGCTTTCATTCTGAACATTGTTCTGGTTGCTTTTAAGAAGCAGACTAAGCTTCGCGCAATCTTTACTACTGGTCACGTCCAGGTTCAGCAGGCAGCAACTGCATTTTGGCTTATCCTCTTCTGCTTCCCACAGCTTAACGACGTTACCATCCTTGCAGTTATGACCGTTCTCCTTGGTCTTTACTGGGCAGTTGGTTCCAACCTTTGCATTGGACCTACCCAGGACCTCACTGATGGCGCTGGTCTTACCGTTGCTCACCAGCAGATGTTTGGCGTCTATTGCGCATCCAAGGCTTCCGAGTGGCTCGCCAAGCACTCCAAGAAGGAGTCTAAGCGCATTGAGGACATCGAGCTTCCAGGCTTCCTTAAGATCTTCAACGAGAACCTCGTTGCAACTGCAATTCTCATGACAGCATTCTTTGGTGTCATCCTTGCTGTTCTTGGTCAGGAGTTCCTGCTTGAGAACAAGTTCATGAAGCCAGGTCAGGATTTCTTCTTCTACATCATGACCACTTCCTTCCAGTTTGCTGTTTACCTCTCCATCCTGCAGCTTGGTGTTCGTACCTTCGTTACCGAGCTTACCAACTCCTTCCAGGGTATTTCCAACAAACTCCTCAAGGGTTCCGTCCCAGGCGTTGACTGTGCAGTTACCTACGGCTTTGGTTCTCCAAACGCAGTTACCCTCGGCTTCCTCATGGGTGCTGCTGGCCAGTTCCTGGCAATCGCAACTCTGTTGCTTTTGAAGTCCCCAGTTATTGTTATCGCAGGCTTTGTTCCACTGTTCTTCGATAACGCTACTATCGGCGTTTACGCAAACAACAAGGGCGGCCTCCGCGCAGTTCTTATCATGCCTTTCATCTCTGGTCTTCTCCAGGTCTTCGGTTCAGCTCTTATCGCTGGCTGGGTTGGCATGGCTGCATACGGTGGATACCTTGGCATGTGGGACTGGGCAGTTGTCTGGCCAATCATGACCGGCATCATGAAGTTCCTGTCCTACGCAGGTCTCGCAATTGTTGTCATCGCTCTTATTGCAATCCCACAGCTCCAGTACCGCGCCAACAAGGACACGTACTTCATGGAGGTTGAGGATTACCAGAAGTGCAAGGAAATCCGCGCACAGAAGGCCGCCGCAGCTAGTGCGGAAAGCAAGTAGCCCTCTTTCTTCCTACCCTGAGCAGACCCCCATCTGCTCAGGGTTATTAGTAATACTCGGCACATTGTTTGATGCGGTATTTGCTTTAAATGCGAGCATCATAGCGCCCAAATGGGTACAAACACAATGTGTCCGTAATCAGTTTGTTTGATCGAAGGAGTCAACATGAACGCAAAGATTTTGGTCGCATGTGCAAACGGTGCAGGTACCTCTCTGATGATGAAGATGACCGCTGAGCGCGTCACTCAGAAGCTCAACATGGGCGTCGATAAGATTCACCACTGTGCACTTTCCGAGGGCGTAAGCTCTGCTCGTCAGTATGACATTGTTTTTGCACCACTTAACTTCCTGAACATGTACGAGGATGCTGCTAAGGCTGGCGTTACCGTCATTGGTCTGCGTAACGTTCTTTCTGACGCAGAGATGGAAGAGAAGCTCAAGGAAACCGGCGCTGCAGAGAAGTATTCCGCATAGTTTAGGTTTCTAAAGAATCGAGCACTTTAATGACTTTTGAAAAGAAAATTCTTGCCGAGATGCCTAAGTGCTATGCACTTGGCATGTTTGAGGGAGAAGACACACCAAGCTTTTTAGCTGCTGTCGAGAAGGACGGTCCAATCCGTCGCTTTACGCTTGATGGTGAGCCTCTGGAGACTGTTGCTCCAGGCCCTGGCGGCGTCATGACCATTACACAGGTCCCTGGCAGGAAAGATCAGTTCCTCGCAACCCGCAAGTTCTTCTCGCCAAACTTTGGTGGAGACGACGCGGCAAT
>JAHACE010000152.1 GCA_018376005.1 Atopobium sp.
CTTTTGAGCTATGATATTCATGCAGTTAACGTGTAATTTGCAATTCAAAGGATGCTTGTGAGAATTCTTGCAGTCGTTCCCGCTTACAACGAAGAAGCCTGCATTGCTTCAACTATTACAGAGTTGTGCCAGGTAGCCCCTCAAGTTGATTACATCATAATCAACGACGGCTCCGCTGACCGCACACTGGATATCTGTAAAGAGCGTGGATTTAACTACCTTAATTTGCCTGTTAATGGTGGTCTTTCTGCTGGCTTTAGGGCTGGTATGCGCTATGCAAAAGAACATGGCTACGATGCAGTAGTGCAGTTTGACTCCGATGGCCAGCACAGGCCTGAATACATTGCTCCTATGGCCCAGGCAATGATAAACGAGGGAGCAAACATTGTTATTGCTTCCCGTTTTGTCACCAAGCCGCGCGGAAATTCTCCCCGAGAGATTGGCTCCAAGCTGATTTCTTGGCTTATCAAGACAAGCACTGGTCAAACCATTACTGACCCTACCTCAGGCATGCGTATGTACGATCGTGGTCTTATTGAAACGTATGCGCGCTCGTTTGACTTCTCCCCCGAGCCAGACACTATCTCGCTACTGATGCGTCGAGGAGCTAAGGTTGTCGAGATTGAAACTGAGATGCGTGAGCGTCAAGGTGGCGAGTCTTACTTGAGCTTCTATAACTCAATTATGTACATGGCTCGCACGTGCCTCTCGCTTTTGCTCTTCCAGTGGTTTAGATAAGGTGGCACCATGACTTTAGTTCTCAGAATTCTGCTGCTTATTGGTGCTCTTTTTGCCATGGGCATTGTCATCAATAGCGTTCGTAAATCAAAGATTCGCATCTCCGACTCAGTCTATTGGGTTGTTTCCGCAGGAATCCTTGTTTTGTTTGCGCTTATCCCCCAGCTTGCATATTTCTTTGCTGGGCTTTTTGGCTTTATGAGCCCTGCAAACTTTGTCTTGCTGCTTTGAGCAGCTTTCAGCTGAGCTTGCCCTACGCGACAAAGACGCACGTGACGAGAAAAACCTTGATTTTGTAACTGATCTAAACCAGCGCACTCGCGTATAAACGACGCGTCAGCTCCCTGACGGCACGCTCACACAGGCAATACCTTAAAAAGTCCGCTTACGCAGCGGACTTTTTCTTTTGGTCTTTAAATCCCAAGAAGCAGAAGATTCCAAATACCAGAGCAAGAATTGCGAGCGAGACATCATAGAGCACACATGCTCCCATAATGCCAAAGTTGCCTACAAACCAACCTCCTGTAAGCGCAGCAAAGCCTGCACCCGCAGCATAGCTCACAAACACCGCAACCTGCTTACGCATGGTTACTACCGCATAGTACAAGATAACCGTTAAAGCATTAAGCAAGCCACCAAAGAGCAACATCAAAAGCTCCAGCTTATACGGTTCAAAATCAAGACCATAGAGAAGTCCAAGAACTGGAGCACCTAGCGGCCAAGCCAGCGCCATAGAAACAACAGTAGCTAAAGCAACTACGGCAAACCCTTTAAGAATCAGACCTACAAACTGCTTGTCTTGCTGATTATTCCAATATTCGGCCATCTGAGTGAGCAGTGGCTTAAAGACAAAGTTACTTAAAAGATTGATAACCATGGCTGGCATGGCCAATGCCGTAAAGAACGTAAGAAGCGCCTGATCGCTCAAAGCACCCAGTGCATAGCGAGGAGCACCAACAACATACGTCAGCAAGAATGAGCCGGCAAACAAAGGAGCAGTAGTAACCAGCAGCTTTGTAATTTGCGTAAAGTCAAACGTAGGCTTAAGCGATGCCATCTTCTTAGTGGGAGGAACAACAAGTGCAACCATAACCACTAACGAAGCAACAAAAGAAAGAGCTGCACCAACAAGCAGGTTCTTTGTAAGAAGCACACCTACTGCAAAGCCAACAACCGTTGTAAGTACACGATAAAAGAATGCCCTACCAGCAATATCTAAGCGACCATGCTGTTGGAACATGCCATGGAAAACATCTTCTACAACGTCAAATAAACGTAGCGACGCAATAAGAGCATACAGCACTCCCTCATAACTCAACCCCTGAGACTGCAAGGTAAAAATAGCAATTCCCGCAATCATCAAAACAGTTGTGACGATTCGTGCAGCAAGGTACACACCAAACGAGAATACTTCTTCTGTATCGGTTACCTGGTATGTTCTAATCTCAAAGTGGCCAATAACCATCAACTGTTGAGCTACAGCATACGCAAGCGAGAAAACACCACCAGCAGCAGCTCCCATGGTGCGCGTGACCACCATCAACATAAGTACTGTTGAGGCGGCGTTCATCAAAGAGCCAAGTGTATTCCAAAAGTAGTTTTTCTTAAGCTGTTCCGCAGAAGTATCTATAGTCATAGTTAGCTTTTCTGGCCAAAATCTTCAAATGCCTGGCGGCTTCCTTTGGTAACATCCACATCTTTCCACTTACCAAAATCTAGCGCACCAGGATGGTGATTCTTTCTATCCTTCTCTGGAGGAAGCTGCATGTAATCTCCGTATCCCCTAGTAAGAAGCTTGTCATACTCCTTAGGAAGCGTAGTAGTGATGTCCTCAAAAGGAACACGGACCATTGGAAAAACGTCTTCTTTATCCATAGACCAGTTCTCTGGATCAGGTTCAACAAAACTGGCGTAATGAGTGGTATTCTCGTCCTCTGCAGTACGAGCTGCCTCATCCCACTTACGCTGAATCAGCGCGGATGAAACCCTAAAGAGCTTCAAGGCGTGATGAATGACAAAGCATCCCGTAAGAGCAACTTTTTTCTTCCAGCCAGTCAGCGGCACGCGTGGAGTTGGAGTAACCAGAAGGAAGTTCAGACGACCCCAGAACCATGTCTGACGCTTAATCTTGGCAAGCTTCTTAGGATCTGCTGGAATCTTATCAAAGGGGAAAATGCCAATAGAAATAGCATACGTAAAGGGGCAGGTCATAAACTCATCAGGAACACACACTGTTCCCTTTAAAGAAAGGTTCGTATTTACTGCTGGAAAGTAATTGTTCGTCCTACCGTTTTGAATGCAAAAATCTGGTCGAAGAAGCGCAGGTGCTTTCTCCAAAAAAATCTCATAATCCTCGCGGAACATCGAGATATCTACGTCATCATCC
>JAHACE010000153.1 GCA_018376005.1 Atopobium sp.
AGAGGTTTTTCCAACTCCCGGCATACCAATAAGCACGATGTTTTCTTTTGAAGCATGGAGCTCACGCGAGATACTTTCTATCTGAGAGTCTGATACATCCTGTCTCAAAAAGAGCGAGCTTGCTCTAGCTGCTTGAGCCACCAGCATTTTTAAACCATTTGCATTGAGTATTCCAAGACTTTCTGCGTCTAAAAGAAGCTGAGAGCGCAGCGGATTGTAGATAAGATCAATCACGCATTGTAGGGAAGTAAAAGCAGCGAGGCCATCTTTTGAAAGAGGAGAAACACCAGCATGTGGGAACATTCCTACTGGCGTTGCATTGACAAGAAGACTAGCGTCATAGTGGAGTTTAAGCTGGTCATAGGTAATTGCGCAGTCTATATATGAAGAACTTTCGTGAGGGTTCCTGGAGACTCCCACAACATATGCACCGCCTTTTTTGAGTGCACAGCAAATTGCCCTGCCAGCGCCACCAAAGGCTCCTAAAACAACCACTATCTTTTTGTTCAAGTTGACCTTGAGGCTTTTTACCAGATACTCAAAGCCATACACATCGGTGTTGTCTGCTGCTATAAAACCATTAGCATCTTTTACCAGGGTATTTGCCGCTCCCACAGCTTGCGCATCCTCAGAAACTGAGTCCGCAAGAGCGTAGGCATCCTTTTTGTAGGGGATAGTAACGTTCAAGCCCTGCCAAGGTTGGTCTTTGAGAAAACCTTTCAGCTCAGAAGCAGAAAGCTCATGAAGCTGGTAGGGAAATGACCCTAGCTTTTCATGAATTTCTGCTGACCAACTATGAGAGAGTTTCTCACCAATAAGGCCGTAAGGAGCAAGAGGGGCTGTAAGGTTACTTGAACCTTGTTGTACAGTTTTAGAACTCACGAGATGTCTCCTGAACTGCCTTTGCAGCGTTCATCAAAACCTCAAGCAACTCTAAAGCATACGGTTCAAGTTCATTAGAAACAGTTGCTTTAACCTGGTCTCTTTTGGCATTTTCTCTTGAGGAATCAAGAACAGCGAGGTCCTGCCCCTTTTTGTAAGCACCAATTTGTTTGGCAACCGCAATCCTCTGCTCAAAGAGGTCAAAGATTTGCGCATCAATTGAATCGATTTCCTGGCGAAGCGTTTCTAGCTGATTAGTCATTGTGATATCCGTTCTGCTCAGAGGGCCAGGAATATAAGGTGTCGAGAAGAGCTAGTGCAAAAGTGCTTTCAACGCAGGGTACAGCGCGTAAAACTGCAGTTACATCATGTCTGCCTTGAACTACAAGCTGCTCTGGTTCCATAGTCTGAAGATTAACCGAATGTTGAGGAAGCCCAATGCTCGAGATAGGTTTTAACGCGCACCTAAACCAGATGGGAGCACCTGTTGAAATGCCGCCCAGAATACCTCCAGCATGATTGGTGGTTGGCACAACGGAGCCGTTACGTACTTCGTAAGCATCATTATTCTCAGAGCCAAGTAAATTGGCAACATCCATGCCGCTACCAAATTCTATGGCTTTAACAGCGGGAACACCAAAGACTGCAGCAGCGATGGTATTTTCGAGCCCATGGAAATGAGGGCACCCAATACCTGCAGGAACACCCGTTGCCGCACATTCTATGATGCCGCCAACAGTATTTTTCTCTGAGCGCAGCTGCGTAAGGAGTGCACTGGTTTTCTCGCCAGCTTGAGCATCAAGGAAAGGAAGCGCTTGAGGATCAGCTTGGAGCAGCTGATCCATTTGGTAAGCAAGTAGCTTGCTGGCCTCAAGTGAGTTGTTTACGAGCTCAAGGGGAGTATCGCTGACGTCCTTTATTTTGAGAACGTGAGCTGCAATAGTTATGCCCTGAGCTCGCAAAATCTGGAGCGCTATGCCTCCCGCAATGCAGAGAGGGGCGGTGAGGCGGGCGGAAAAATGTCCTCCACCCGTTTGCTTATACGAGTCTCCCCATTTTGCCCAGGCAGAGAAATCGGCGTGTCCTGGTCTGGGGACAAGCTTTGTAGCTGCGTAATCTTGTGGACGAACATTTGTGTTAGGTAACTCCGCTGTGAGCGGTGAGCCATCTAGAATGCCTTCTGCTGAAATTCCAGAGATAAACTGTGGATTGTCAGCCTCTTTACGCGGGGTATCCCACGGATGCGATGGAGATCTTCTTTGAAGGAATGCCTTGAGAGCTGCTAAGTCAACGGCAAAACCAGCAGGTAAACCTTCAATAGTGCAGCCGATTTTTGGAGCATGAGACTCGCCAAAAATAGATACTTTTACTGTTGTCCCAAAAGTTGAGGTCAT
>JAHACE010000154.1 GCA_018376005.1 Atopobium sp.
AGACCGTTTTGCGCAGAGAGGTCGAGCTCACCTGCGCGGGCAGAACCGACGCCGGCGTGCACGCCCAGGCCCAGTACGTGAGCCTGCCTGTGTACGGCGCTGAGCTGGCACTATCTGGCGAGAAACTCGTCCGATCGCTCACCGCTCTGACCGACGATGACATCTCTATCCGACAACTCTTCCGCACCCCACAGGGTTTCTCGGCACGCTTTGATGCCCAGGCTCGCTCGTATCGCTATCGCATTTGTGCAGGTAGCGCTCGTCCCGTGCTGGGCTGGGACCACGTGTGGTGGTACAACGGTCACTTGGACGCAGAGCTTATGGACAAGGCGGCGCAGGCGCTGGTGGGAGAGCACGATTTCAAGAGCTTCTGCAAGGCAATTTCTGCCGAGGGCAAGCCAACGCATCGTTTTGTGGAGCGCCTTACCGTTGAAGAAATTGAAGAGGCTGGCGAGAAACTCATTGCAGTTGATATTACGGGTAACGCCTTCTTGCATAACATGGTGCGCACGATTGTGGGCACACTGGTTGAGATTGGCCGAGGTCACAGGCCTGTTGAGTGGATTGACGAGGTTCTAGCTGCTCAGAATAGAATTGCTGCTGGCAGTTGTGCACCTGCTCAGGGCCTCACGTTTGTAAGCGTTCGCTATCCAGAGGGTGTTTTGCAACCCTGGTAGCGCTTTCGGTTCCTTGATTGCATCGTAGTTTCTGTGTGCCAATCCAGCTTCATCGGTCTTCTCGCGCCGTTCACGAAGACTTTTCTACCACTTGTATTGTGTGCGGTGGTTTCCCTCGCAAAGAAATAGCATCATAGAAGAGAGCGTCTTTTTTAGGAGCTCTTGCAGAACTGATGAACAGTGAGGCAGGGAGCCAGTATGTTTAGGAAAAGAGAAAGATTTGAGCGCAGCGATGTCCCGCGCCAGAATCCCTATACCAACGTGATTGGCCTTGCTGTTGTTGCCATTGTTGCTGTTCTTGTAGGCATTGTTGTTGTAACTCTTTGGGATCGCGCGCAGCTTGAGTCTCACTTGGGAGATCATGGGCTTAACAAGGCTGTAAAGAGCCAAAGTGTTTCAGGCAATCCGGATGGCACTACACAATCTGATGATGACTTTCTTACCTATGCCGTTATCAGCACAAATTCGCTTAAGGCAGGGGATTCGACTCTTCAGTCTGTACGGCTTTTGGTCATTGATCGCACGCAGGGAACCGGCCATATAGTGTCTATTCCTACTGATGTGTATGCAGAAGTAGACTCAAACGCTAAAACACTGGCAGATATTTACAAAGATGACGGTCAGAGCGCTTTTGTTAGCGCACTTGCTTCTGTCACCAACATCAAGATTACGCACGTTATCATTGCCACAGATGATGTGTGGGAGAAAATCTCGGCACTTTCTGGTTCGGGCGCTCGTTCACTGGTAAGCAATGCTTCTAGTTTGTTGTCTTCAATGATTACCGATATGAATCCCAATCAGCTTCTTGAGCTTGTAGAGATTGTGCAGCCAATTGGCGTGTCTAATCTTGAGCATGATGAAGCTCCTGTTGTTGAAGGTTCAAGTGGCACTACCGTTGACCCTACGGCCTTAGGAAAGCTTGTTGGCATGCTCGTATAGACGTTATGGGCAACAGCAGTTAAACACGATATGTGGAGAGATTTTGATAGAATAAAAATGTCTTTTTAATTCACTTTTTATGGGTAAACTGGTATCTAAAATTTAGGACCAGTTTGGGGGATGTGGAATGCACGAGCGCTCATACAATCCACATATGATTTCGGTTCTCATGGCCGCTGATAATGATGCTGATGCTATTAGAACGGTAATTAGGCAACTTCAAGAGCAGACATACCCTCATTGGGAGCTCATCATCGTTGACAACAGTTCCGATCCCCAGATTGCTCGCATGTTAGATAACCTTGCTAATCAAGAACCTCGTTTAGATGTCTTGTGCCAATCGGGCATTAGCCATTTTGTTGCGCTTGAGATTGCTCAGGGTCGTGCTCGCGGAGCCTATACGCTTACCACTGAGCCTTCTTATAGGTTTAACTCCCACCTTTTGCAGGAGCTTTATTCTGCAGCTACCGCTTTGGGTCCTGTTGGTTCACCTAAAGCGGCTGATATTGTTATTGCGCATATGAAAAACGCCAATTCCCCCATGGAGTGCAAAAAGGTTTTTGGTGCAAAGGCTTCTGCATTATCGCAGGTATTTGAGGAGTCACAGCTTCCTTATTTGACGTCTATGAGCGGAAAGCTGTGCTCAACTCGTATTTTGACCGATATCAAACATGAGCCAGAGACTGATGGCGAATGCAATTTTGTAGGCTACTGTTTTGAGATTGCAAAAAACATCACGTATGCTCCAGAGGCAATTTTTGTAGATGTACCAGCAGATTCTTCTAAGGAAGAAGATGATATTACTGTCGCTATGGATAAACTTACCCAAGAGCGTCAGGCACTTGGTGCTCTTGCCAAGCATCTTGGCTTTGCAAACTCCAAAAAAGTTCAAAAGTTGATTAGTCGTTATCTGATCAGCAAGCTTCTTAAGAACATGTATCCCGTTTTTAACGGAGAGTCCCAGCTCAGCCATGAGGAGAAAGAAAATCTGATTATTAAAATTCTTTCTAATCCCGTAGCTCATCTGATTGTTACTGAGGCAACTTCTCCGCGACTGGTAGCTCATGCCTTGCTTGGTGCTATTTTGTCTACTACAACACAAGCTCGTTATGCCTATGTACGTAGAGCCGTATGGTATGCACGTTTTATGCGCATTCCACTGGTATAAGCTGCAGTGACACATAAGCAGCATCAAAATTTAACTGTGTGATTCTAGAGTAACCCTGGCGATTTGTGTTTAGGGCTAGTCTTTATAGCTATCCTTAAGAGCCAGTCTTTAGAACCAAATCTTAACGCCTGTCCATGAGCGATTTAAACGTTTGTGCTATGCCGTCATTTTTGACACGGAAAAATCCCTCTTTGGCTAGATATGCATAGCGTGCAAACTTGTTATCTTTTGGCAGAGCAATACCTCGCACCTGTGCAAAGAAAGCCTTTCCAGAGCCTGAGATTGCTGGGTTTTCAAACACGCGCTTTGCGTCCATGCGCTCAAAGCTCTTGGCGAGAAGATCGTGCACTTCTGAGTCAGTCTCACCTGCAGCATCATGTTCTTCTCGCCAGGTAAGCGCGTCTTTTGTAAGCAGCGCGTAGTTGATGCCGCGCAGTGTGAGCGCGTTGAGTACCACGTCTGAGGTAATGTTGCGTGCGTCCATAACATCCATCATGTCGTTCCAGCGCTCAAGCGGAATTTTAGGCTGACGTTGCGCAAAGGTAGCGGCTTCTGCATAGCCATTCTCGCGATAGTTGTAGAGCGCAGAGTCTGTGTACACTATGCGAGCTCCGCAGCAATGCGAGGCAATGAGGAAGGGGTTGTCCACCCAGCCTGCACCGGGAACTTCTTTGAAGTTGATGTGGTTTTGGGTCAAGAATTCCTTGCGATAGAGCGCTGTCCAAATGGCAGGATGGTGCAGCAGAAGCTGTGCCATCTGATCAATTAAACAAGGCAACTGCTTGGGTTTGACGCGGCCCTTATATGCGCAGGGAACTCTGTACTCGGCAGCACTGACAGTTCCTTTGAACTGCGACTTTGCTCCCGCACGGCCATTTTTCTGATTACCAAACACGCGCCAATAGGCTGAACGCGCAATATCTACCTGATCTTCTCCACCGTTTGCCTGGATAAGATCAAACGATTACACGTTGCTCCGTAACCTTCATTTTCTTTGTCGATGATGACAATGCGACCATCGCGGGCAGCGTATGCTTCCAAAAGAGTTAAAGACGAGTCAGTTGAGCCATCGTTTAGGCAGATAATCTCCAGGTTTGTGTAGCTCTGTGATTGAATACTTGCCAGGCATTGCTCCAGATAGTCTGCAACGTTGTATATGGGCATAACAAGAGAAACCAAAGGTTGGTGGTTTTGAGCGTGACTCATCTAAACTCCTTTTGATTGCTGCTTTATACTATAGAGGCATCAACTCACTCACGAAGTCACATTTTGAGGAAATATGAAGCGCACCGCCCTTGTCATAGTCACCTTTAAACGCCAGGAACTGCTTTCCAACCTGCT
>JAHACE010000155.1 GCA_018376005.1 Atopobium sp.
GACCTTAATAGGGTCTACTACCTCTTCTACCTCTGCTGCTTCTGCAACGGCGGCCTTAGCACGAGACACCTCAACAGCAGGCTCAAGTCCATACTCTTCTGCCAAGTCTTGAACAATAACAGTTACCTCACCAATAACTTCATGACTGGAAGCCTCCGATGAGCACTCAAGGAAGAGTTCTGGGATGATGAACTTTCCCTCTCCTGCTACAGAGCGGTCATGGTCGTGGAAGTCAATAGCACCTGTATCCAGGTCAATGACTGCATACGAATCAACCTTTTGCGTTGGAGATGGCAGCGTTGCATCTTGGCGCAAAATCTCGTTTGCTGAGCCGTTCACATCGTGGATAAAAGCCTGTTTGCGTGGGAGAAGCACAATAGCAAAAAGACGTCTTCCCTCACCCTCAAATGCCTCAGCCTGAGCGTCCTCATCGTCTGCAGCAGCACTAGCAAGCGCCTGACCAGCATCGGTATCAATGTAGTCTGCTACAAGAAGATCGCATTGCTCAACGTCATCTGCGCGACGAAGTTCTTCCCAGAACCACTGAGCAATCTGATGAGAAAACTCTACAAACTCAACGTCTCCGTGAGCATACTCCTGAAGACCCCCAGCAAAATTGCTGGTAGGAGCAAACTCTCCATGTCTAGACTCTGGATTTGCCGTAATTTTACGCAGTCTACGCTGTACGTATGACTTTGTCTGACGGTCCTCTAAATCTAAGGTAGATTGAGAGAAGTATTTAGTTCCCGTCTCAAAATCAAAGACGTGAAGAATTGCCTTAGTAACTCTAAGCATGTAAAACCTCGTTTATTGCAGATGTTTAGCTAATCTTAACCAGTGGACGACCACCAATCAGTGTTCCGGACTCACCAATGAGGTCAATGCGCTCATACTGATCTGCATTAACAACGGTAACAACTACAACGTTCTCATATCCTGCTTCTTCAATGGCAGCAGCATCAAATGAAATCAGTGGAGTGCCGGCCTTGACCTCATCGTTAGCGTGAACGTAACGGGTAAAACCCTTGCCGTTCATCTCGATGGTGCCAACACCAATGTGAATCAAAATCTCAATACCAGTATCAGTGGTAAGGCCAATTGAGTGATTGGTTACGTTAGTTGCGGTAACGCGAGCATTGCAAGGAGCATAAACGCAATCAAGGCCAACGGGCAAAATGCCATAGCCCTGGCCAAAGAGACCGCTTGAGATTACCTCATCGTGAACCTCTTGTACGCTTACCAGGACACCAGAAACTGGCGCATAGATAGTGTCTTCCCTGGTAGCAAATGTAGCCTTCTGAGGCTGCTCTGCTCCGTTAGAAGGAACAAACACATTTTTAACCTTTGACCAAAGACCCATGATGCCTCCTTGAGTATGTGCTCTGCACAGATACCATCTGACATAACGTTTTTATTTTACCTAAGCGAGAAGGACGAATGCCCCACAGAGGAACATCCGTCCTTCTTTCACGAATTTACAACACGACGACGCAACTTACTGCATCCTCTTGCCACCTCTAAAGATGATCGAACGTGCAGCAAAATAAGTAACCAGGAAGTATCCACCATACAAAGCAACTACTACTGCAACTACTCCACCAATACTGCTAGCTACATCAAAATTGCCAAACGCCTTAATGACAGAAACCATAATGGACATCGCACGGGTAGCATGTGCAGCTGCCATAAGCAGCGGGAACAGGAAGTACACGCCAATCTGAACAAAGAGCGCACGACTTGCAAGGCCCTTCTCGGCACCAAGCTCTGCAAGAACTTGATACGCACGAGCATTGTCAGATGCCTCGGAGAGCTGCTGAAGTGCCAGAATAGCAGCGCATGCAATGAAGAGTACCAAGCCAATGTACAGCGCTAAATATGTCACGATACCAGAGAGCCCAGCAGTACCTTGAATGAACTCAGAAGCGGTAACAACAAGCATTGAAGCATATGGATCGGAATCGTTTCCCGTTACTGCTCCATCGCCTAAGTACTGCTTAATTTGACCCTGGAACTGTGTTTCAGTAGTATCACCTGGAGTTTGGTAATTACCTAAGATATACGAGTTGGTCAAAACAACGCTTGAAGGGAAGCTTTGATCAGCAACAACCACAATTCCAAGTACAGGCATAAGATGAGGGCCACCTTGTGTTTGTGCGATATCCAATGTTCCACCAACAGCATGGAGTTTGTGACCTTGAATGGTAAGCTCGGGATTGTTTGCAAGAGAATCCTGCCAGTATTTTGTGAGATTAGTATCAAGCGTCCAAACCATATAGCCATCAGTACCAAAGTCAACAGGCTCAAGACCAGACGCAACACGCAGCTTGTTGTACTGAGAGGCTCGCATCAGAGTCACATTTCTCTGAGTAGGGAATTCTTGGTCACTATAGGTAGTCGAGTAATCATCAAAGCGCTTGCCTGTTACAGCATCAATAGAGCCATACGTAAAACCTGGTGTTGTTGGATCATCTTGAGCGTAGTACGTATCAACCTGGAAGGCATTTTTGATAGTTTTATCCCACTCTGGATCTAGCTTCTGCACTACAGAAAGGTAGTCGTATGAATCCGCTGGACCAGGGGTATAACTGCGCTCTGAGCCTGGATAAATTGCTACAGAAACATCGTACGTTTTGAGCTTAGAGAAGCTGGTATTAATAGAGTCAACAAGCGAGAAACCCGTACCAAGTCCACAGACTGCCACAAAGAGCATGGCGCAAACTAAAGAGATAGAAACCCAAGCAGTATTAACACGTGCGTTAAACTGGCGCAGGATAAACGAATGAAGACCCTTGTAGTAGAAGCCTTTTCGTGTTTGCATAAATCTGAGCAAGAAACCAGAGATTGAGAAGAAAAAGAGTGCTGTGCCCACAGATACCAAAGCAGTAGCCATGGCAAACTCGTCATCTATCTGTTTTAAACCATTGTGCTGA
>JAHACE010000156.1 GCA_018376005.1 Atopobium sp.
GGTTTTCTCGTCACGGCCGCCATTGATTGCGTAAAGCAGGCACTTAGCAAGGTTGGCACGAGCGCCAAAGAACTGCATCTCTTTACCAACGCGCATGGAGCTGACGCAGCAAGCAATTGCGTAGTCATCGCCATGATAGACGCGCATAAGATCATCGTTCTCGTACTGGATAGAGCTGGTGGTAATAGAGATCTTTGCGCAGTAGCGCTTAAAGCCCTCTGGAAGCTTGGTAGACCACAGAACAGTCAGGTTAGGCTCTGGGCTGGTACCCATATTTTCAAGGGTGCGGAGCCAGCGGAAGGAAGACTTGGTAACCATAGAGCGGCCATCAACGCCAATGCCACCAATGGACTCAGTGACCCACTGAGGGTCTCCGGAGAAGAGCTCGTTGTACTCAGGAGTACGAGCAAACTTGACCATACGAAGCTTCATAACCAGGTGGTCAACAATCTCCTGAATCTCTGACTCAGTGAAGGTGCCACGAGCAAGATCACGCTCTGCATAGATGTCCAGGAAGGTGGTGTTACGACCAATGGACATTGCAGCGCCATTCTGCTCTTTTACAGCAGCAAGGTAGCCCAGGTAGAGCCACTGAACAGCCTCTTTGAAGTTCTCTGCGGGACGGCTCAAATCAAAACCGTAAATCTCGCCAAGCTGCTTAAGCTCCTTGAGAGCACGAATCTGCTCGGAAAGCTCCTCGCGATGACGAATGGTTTTTTCGTCCATGATGGAGCCGGTACCGTTTTTCTGATTTGTCTTATCAGTGATAAGAGCGTCAACGCCATAGAGAGCAACACGACGATAATCGCCGATGATGCGGCCACGGCCATATGCGTCAGGCAGACCGGTAATGATATGGGAATGACGGCATTTGCGCATGTCCTCGGTGTAGACATCAAAAACACCAGCGTTGTGAGTCTTGCGACGATAGGTGTAGAAGTCAACAATCTCTGGGTCAACCTCATAACCGTAGGCCTTGCATGCAGCCATTGCCATACGAACGCCGCCGTCTACCATCAGAGCGCGCTTGAGGGGCTTGTCAGTCTGGAGACCAACAATCTGCTCAAGTGGTTTGTCAATGTAGCCAGCCTCGTGGGAGGTGATAGTGGAAACCTGCTTGGTATCCATATCAAGTACACCACCGTTTGCGGTCTCTTGTGCAAAGAGATCCATAACATCCGCCCAAAGCTTTGTAGTAGCCTCAGTTGGACCAGCGAGGAAGGAATCATCACCGTCATAAGGGGTGTAATTCTTCTGAATGAAGTCTCGGACATCAACAGCTCTTTGCCAGTTGCCACCGACAAAGCCGTCCCAAGCCTCCTGTGCTGGTGTTTCCTGCATAACACACTCCTTTTTACACGGACAATGTATATATCCGCGTTCATGCTGAGCGTTACAAATAGCAATCTTGAGACTAATTTTGACAGCAGGTATGTCTTTGGACAAATGACGTCAAATATTAGTTGCGACCTCTAACTTTACTCAATATGTAGTGCTAGACAAGTGACAAATACGCAATATTTTGACAAGTTAGAAACGGTTTACATTTGCGCAGGTAAGGAATTTGCTAAAAAGAAAGCTATATAAAAATTGTTGAGAATTAGTCACATTTATTGCGACAGGTGTCTGTTTCTTCTCCAAATGTCCACAAAAATGTTGTTATTCTTAGCTAGAGGGGAGGCTTTATGGATACTGCGGCATTAGAAAAACAACGTTTGCGAGAAGAACATCTAGCAGCAAGAGAAGGAGGCAATTACTGTTTTAACGTATGTTTCTGTCTCATCTGAAGTTTCTACGAGGATGTTTATTGAGTGCGCCCTACGCGATGGAAAAACGGTGGCGGTACCTCGTTGTATGCCTGGACGTCGGTTAGAGTTTGTTGCTATTACTTTTTTAGATCAACTTATTGCTGCTCCTTTTGGTCTACTTGAACCGCCAAAAGAATTACCGGCTTTAACAGAAGAGCAGATGGACGCTTCAATCTGCATTGTTCCAGCGCTTCTTGTTGATACAAAGGGGTATCGCTTGGGCTATGGTGCTGGTTTTTATGACCGGTTCTTGTCTACGTACCCTGGCAAGAAAATTTGTCTTGCTTACCAGCAAAATTTGAGCCGAGAAACGCTTCCTCATACAGCATTTGATGTTGCCGTAGATATGGTGATAACCGAGTTAGATGTACTTACGTGTGCATAAAAAACCTGCTGCAATTTAGCATTACAGCAGGTTTGTGTTTCTCGCCAAGTGGTTATAAGCAACTGGCTATGCTTCATTTTTGAGATGAGCCGCCATCAGTTGGATTGCTTCTCTGTAGCTGTCAATTCCTTTACCAGCAACTGTAGCAAAGCAGGCGTCTTTTATATAAGAAATGTGCCTAAAGTCTTCCCTGGTAGAGATGTCAGTAAGATGTACCTCAATCATGGGAATTTGCACCGCTAGTGCCGCGTCGAGCAGAGCAACTGAGGTGTGCGTATAGGCAGCAGGATTGATAATAATGCCATCGTAGCTACCTAGGGCGTCCTGGATCGCATCAACTAGATCACCCTCATGGTTTGATTGATAGCACACACAATCAGAGAAGCCTTGAGAGAGGGCTTCTTCCTTACAAGTCTCTATAAGGGTTCTGTAGTCAGCTTTTCCATAAACCTCTGGCTCACGAATGCCCAGCATGTTGATGTTTGGGCCGTTGATGATGAGTAGGCGAGGAGCGTCGAGATCATCCTCATAGTTGTCTTCAAAGTCGTCTGCGTCTAAGTCAGAGGCAAGACTGTCAAAGTCTTCTTCGTCTTGATCAAGGGTATTTTTTTGAGTAAGCAAAGAGATTAGCTCATCCACCTCTTCGTTGTGCTGAGTGGGAAGATCTGTTCGCTTCTCATCTAACGAACAAAAAGTCTTTTCTGGCTCACCCAAAATGTGATTAAGGGCATCATTTACTTGACGCACAAGATTAGGGCCAAAGACTACCTCAAGTCCGTTGGCGCCTTTTCCTACAATACCAAGAACACCAGTGGCTGTGGCCAGCTGTTCATGGTCTATAAGCGTCATATCATTGATGGAAAGGCGAAGTCGCGTCATGCACACTTCGTTGTGAGTTAAGTTTTTTGAGCCGCCTATTGCATTTAGGATCTCGTGAGCAATAGCATTGCCGTCCATTGGATATCTCCCCAAGTATGACCACATATCAAACACTTAACCGTTTGACTTGGTCTAACATCCTCGTAGTCTTATGAATACACACCTACGAAGCATAAGTATAGGGGCTTTAACGTGCCAAAATTCAAAATCTACAAACCATCCGGTGAACGGTTAAAAAATAACTGCGAACGCTTACTGTTATGTTTAAAGTGTGTCGAGAAGACCCTTGGCATCTGCGTCTGGACTACAGAGACAAGAAAAGGTTACGTCAGCCCATGCTTCATAGAGCGGAATACGTACTGCAGCAAGATTCTGAACACCCATACGTTCTGAAAGAGGTCTGCCGGCAATAGCTAGGTCTTCAAGCGGGCGCGTAAGGTAGACAAGCTTGCCGTTTTGACGGAGGAGCTGGTAGTTTGAAGGTGTAACAACTACGCCACCTCCACAAGAGATCACCGCACCACTCATGCTAGAAATCTCTTGAATTACTTCATGTTCTAGATGCCTAAAAGCCGCTTCACCGTGTGTTTGTAGGTAGGTTGACGCTTTGCAGTGAGCTTTCTGCTTGATGAGAAAATCAGTGTCTATCCAGGGACGATTCAGGAGTTTTGCTAGAGCTTCTCCCGTAGAGGTTTTTCCAACTCCCGGCATACCAATAAGCACGATGTTTTCTTTTGAAGCA
>JAHACE010000157.1 GCA_018376005.1 Atopobium sp.
CCAGGAACGCGACCAACTGCGTACATTTTCTCAATAAAATCAACAGTCAGTGGGAAGAAGTCGTAATCTTTACGCTCCTTGGAAACCACTGCAGTGAGAAGTACGGTGGAATCGCCGCACTTAACGATACAGGCACCTGTTGCCTGCTTTGCGAGCTCACCAGCCTCAAGGGTGTAGTGCTTACCATAGAGGTCAAATTCGTGAGTTACTTTAGTCATTTCTTTCCTCTTCTATCTCCGTTTGCCCCATTGCAAACGGGCCTCAAACATAAAGGGCGCCAGACGGCGCCCTAAAAAGCCAACTTACTGGATGTTGTCGCGGATACCCAGGGAAGCAATAAGAGTACGGTACTCTTCAATGTCGTTCGACTTGATGTAAGAAAGAAGACGACGACGCTTACCAACGAGCATCAGAAGACCACGACGAGTGTGGAAGTCCTTCTGGTGGGACTTCATGTGGTCGGTGAGCTGACGAATACGCTCAGTAAGAAGAGCAACCTGAACCTGTGCGGAACCGGAGTCCTTCTCGTCCTTGCCGTACTGCTTGATGAGCTCAGCCTTACGATCCTTAGTTACTGCCATAATAAACCGCCTTTCGCGTTGAATACTCCTTGTACTGAGAAGGTAGCCGGCAGTGACTAGCCCCTAAGAACAAGGAAATAACCTACAAGAGGATACCAGTTACTAGTGAACTTTGCTAGTAAAAATCCACTTCAACTAGATACTCAACAGAAATTCAAATGCTTTGAGGCGTGCTTCAAGGTGTGTGGCTGCCCAAATATGCGCGCTTGTGAGCAAAAAGAGCGCAGTTTCTGGAGCAATCTCAGCAATAACAAGCTGGTCAAAGGTAAGTTTTAGAAGTGACGAGAGCCACGAGAGCTCAAGTGGAGTTACCTCAATGGCTCCCTCAATCTCATGCGCACAACTTCCACACAATGCGCCACCAGCAGCTGGCGAGAAGTACGTCAGAGCTTCATCTCCACAGGCAATGCACGATTCCAACTCAGGGCGCCAGCCTTCATGTGCCAAAACCTTAAACACATAAGCAGCAACAACAAGATCTAAGTGTTTCTCGTCAGCTACTTCTTCACAGGCTCTGAGAGCGCGAGAGAGCAGTGGATAGAGAAACGCGTCTTCGACGCCGTCGATACACGAAAGGCGTGCAGCTTCGCAGATTGCCGACGCAGCTGCTACCTTAGAAAGATCTCCGCGCAGTGATGCGTGCGGCTCAAGCAAGGTTGCCTCGGACAAGATATCAAGTGAGCGACCTTCTGCCAGCAGTACGTCTAGCTCACAAAACAGTTCAACGCGGGCTGCAAATCGGCCGCCTGGCTTTCTAGCACCCTTTGCGACAGCGCGACGCTCTTCTCCTGAATCGGAGAGCATGGTTAAGATGAGGTCTTGCTCAGCGAGTTTTGTTCTATCAAGCACAATTGCTTTAAGACGCGCACTCTTTCTACCAGGCACAACTAGTCCTCAGTTGAGTAACCTAGGCGCTTAATCTCATTGGCATCACGTCTCCAGAGAGGCTGAACGCGCACCTGCAGGTCAAGATAAACCTTGCGACCGAACAGTTTCTCCAGGTCTTTTCTAGCCTCAACGCCAACGCGTTTAATCATGGAGCCGCCCTGGCCAACTACGATGCCCTTTTGTCCTTCTCGCTCAACCAAAATGGTGGCAGAAATAGAGAGATGTCCATCTGTTGCCACCTCGTAAGAATCGCAAACAACGGCAACAGAATGTGGAACTTCCTGACGAAGGTTGAGCAATAGCTTCTCGCGGACAAACTCTGCTACCAGGTCTTCTGGCAATGCGTCAGTCTCCATATCCTCTGGGAACCACATAGGACCCTCAGGAAGATGTTCTGAAACAAGAGAGATAAATGCCTGGATATTGAAGTCTTCTGGAGCAGAAACAACAAGCACGTCATCAAAGTGCGCAAGAGCCTGTGCGGCGTCAAGCTGCTCTGCTACTTGCTCTGGAGTTGCAATGTCAGCCTTGGTAATAACCAGCAGCTTAAAGGCAGCATGTGCCTGCTCAACATGATTGGCAACCCATTCATCTCCACGACCAACAGGCTTAGTAGCGTCAATCAAAAAAGCAATGACATCAGCGTCATTAAGCTCTCCGAGCGCTGCCTTGTTGAGCTCTTTTCCAAGAGCGTCTTTGGGCTTGTGGAGGCCTGGAGTATCTACAATGACCAGCTGGGAGTTCTCACCGTTTACCACTGCCCTAAAACGA
>JAHACE010000158.1 GCA_018376005.1 Atopobium sp.
CACCAGCCGAGCACTCAAGGAGGAGTAACACATGGCTACAGAGAAAAAAGGCGTTCGCCTTGAGCACATTTCCAAGATTTATCAGGATCAGAAGACTGGAAAAGACTTCTACGCAGTTCAAGACGCTAACATCACTATTGCTCCTGGCGAGTTTGTAACGCTGCTTGGCCCTTCTGGCTGCGGAAAGACCACTATTCTGCGCATGATTGCTGGTTTTGAGAGCCCTGATGAGGGAAAGATTTTCCTTGGCGATGAGCAGATTGATGAGCTTACTCCAAACAAGCGCGATACCGCTATGGTATTCCAGAGCTATGCATTGCTTCCTCACTACAACATCTTTGACAATGTTGCGTATGGCCTCAAGCTCCGCAAAATGGACAAGGCAGTAATTCGCGAGAAGGTCCTTCACATCCTTGGTCTTGTTGGACTTGAGGGCATGGAAGAGCGCATGACCAATCAGCTTTCTGGCGGTCAGCAGCAACGTGTTGCTTTGGCGCGTGCTCTGGTTATTGAGCCAAGCGTGCTCCTCTTCGACGAGCCTCTCTCAAACCTTGATGCGAAGCTGCGCGTTGATATGCGTAACGAGATCCGTCGTATTCAGCAGGAGGCTGGCATTACCGCCATCTACGTCACACATGACCAGTCAGAGGCAATGGCACTTTCAGACAACATCATCATTATGAAAAAGGGTGTTGTTGATCAGGTTGGCGATCCTCAGACGGTTTACTATCACCCTGCAGACGAGTTTGTTGCAGACTTTATTGGTGAGTCAAACTTCCTGCATGCAACCATTGCAGACAAGCTTGATTCTGAGACTGCACTTTGCCGCTTTGAGGGCCATGAGTTTGAGGCTAGCGGATGTTCTCACCTGGACAAGGGCAAGGAATGCTGCATTGTTCTTCGTCCAGAGTCTGCACGCCTTGCTGACGAGGGAACACTTGCCTGTGAGGTAGTTCTTTCTCGATTCATGGGCCACTACCAGAACTACCACGTTATGGTTGGAGACACCCTCATTAAGATTACGGACTTCAACCCTCGTACACACAAGATTTACAACGTTGGCGACCACGCCTTTGTTGATTTCACCAAAGATGAGGTCCACGTTCTGTAAGTATTTTGGTTAAAGCAGTAACGTATGGCGAGAAGATCAGTTGGTCTTCTCGCCATTTTTTTGTTAGATGGTTGATTTGAGCCAATTTAGTTTGCAGGTGAGCAGCTTGTGATCGGGCTCAAGAGAGGGATTCTTGATTCTTTTAAGGAGCATCTTGCACGCGGCGTAGCCCTCTTCATAGACGGGTTCAACAATAGTTGAGATGCTTTTAGCAGGTAAATCGGTCCAATCAGTGTTATTGAATCCCAACAGACCAACTTGCTCTGGAATTATCTTTTCATAGGAATGTAGCGCGCTATAGACACTCTTGAGAGCCCACTGATTTGGCACATATACCAGCGTTTTCTTTGACGGAAGAATGTGGTTGTTAAGCCATTGCGTGATTTCAGGGATAGACAACGTGCTTTGATCTATGGTGAGGCGCTCATAAGGTTTGCTTGAGGCCTCTAGGGCATCGGTGAAGCCAGATTCTCGTTCAATCCTGGTGCGACCTTTTGGCTCTCCACCAATGATTAAAAAGTTTTCGTACCCACGCTCGACGCAGTGTGTTGCGGCTGAATAAACTCCGTCGTAGAGGTTACTTTTTATCCAGGAAGTATTAAGGGTGATTAGGTCGCAGTCAAAATAGACAACCGGTTTTCCAACTTTAGCAATGCGCCTGTCTACCGCTCTAAATTGATTGGTGGGCTGAATGAGCAGTCCATCTGCCCCAATTGAGAGCATTTTCTCGACCCAGTCGGCTTCAAGCGTGGGGTCAAAGCGAGAATTACAAATAATTGTCTGATATCCGGCTTCAAGAGCAGCGTCTTCAATACCGTTGGTCATTTGGGCAGCCCAGGCATTAGTGTTGTCCAATATGAGAACAGCAATAATTCCAGAGCTCTTTTTAACCATTGCTTGAGCCTGGGCACTTGGGATATATCCCGTATTTTCAATTGCTTTTTTGATACGTTGCTTAGTTGCTTCGGACATCTTCTCAAAGTGTCCATTAAGGTAATTTGAGACGGTGGCAATGGAAACATTTGCTAATTTTGCAAGGTCAATGATAGTGGTCTTAGACATTGGCACTCATTTCACCGAAATTTTTACAATGTACTTGCAAAATACC
>JAHACE010000159.1 GCA_018376005.1 Atopobium sp.
TTGGAACGTACATATTGCTCATGCTGACCGGCTCCTTGAGAAAGGAGCCGGTTGCTTGGGTGTAGATATTCACTACCCTGATGCATTTCTGCTTGGAAATGTTGCTCCTGATGTGCACGTTGGCTTTATGGTTCCAGACTATTCTCACAAGGTGAGATATGGCCGAAGCCATCAATCGTATCCAGGTAGCTTGCCTATTCCAAGTTATAAGCGGTATCAGCGAAATTTTATGGGTGGTCTTAACCCAGCCGAGTATCTGCTACAGACTGACTTTATCCAGCCAAATGTGAGTTATTGCTCAGATGAGCAGCGCAGCTTAGTAGATCAGCGCCAGCTCAGAGAGCTTATCGTGGGCATTTGGTGCCACCTTGTTTGCGACCACGTGTATAACGCTCATACACGGGCATTTTTGCGTGCTCATCATATTCCGACAGGAGAAGATGCACGTATTCGTAAGCAAGCATACACATTCAGATGTTGAGCAAACACTTCAGGTTATACAGCGCATTGCAGAGGAGAATCGCCAGAATAGTGTGAGCTCCCCGCAGTATCAAATGCTTAATACAGAGTTTTTCTCGTCAGCCTATAAAGAGGCAGAGGAAACGATAGTTCAAGGATTTATGCTGCAAAAACATAACTAATTCAGTTAAAGTTATATTCTCGCTTTTCTGAGATAGGTTTTGGAGGACGCTATGGAAAAGATGGAATCTCGCGGAACATTTACGGAGTATCTGCCTTCATACACCATTGGTGTTGATGCTTATAAGTCGGTACTGCACATTGTTAAGCGATTTGGTAAAAATGCCGTAGTCATTGGTGGACCAACTGCAATGGAGAAGGCACGTCCAAAGCTTGAGGCCGCACTTGCGGGTTCTGAGGTTTCTATCTCTTCTTGGATTTCTTACGGCACTAACTCTACGCACGCAAATGCCAAGAGAATTGCAGCAATGCCTGAGGTTATTGCTGCTGATATGCTCTTCCTTGTTGGCGGCGGTCGCGCAATTGATGAGGGTAAAGAGATTGCAACTATTCTGGACAAACCATACTTTACCTTCCCAACACTTGCTTCTAACTGCGCTCCTGTAACAAGAATTGCTGTTTTCTATAAAGAGGATGGTTCTGCAGATACGTACTTCATTCCTGCTGAGCTGCCCGTTCATACCTTTATTGATACGCAGATTATTGCAGAGAGTCCTGATGAGTACTTCTGGGCAGGAATTGGCGATGCCTTCTCTAAAGGTCCCGAGGTCGAACTTTCTTCCAGAGAAGTTGAGCTGCTCCACAGCCCTCTTATGGGACGAGCTCTTGCCGCAGGTGCCTGCATTGAGCCTCTGTTTGATAATGCAGAGCAGGCACTGGCAGATAAGCGCGCTGGTATTGTTTCTGAAGCATTTGAAAACGTTGTTCTTAACATCATCATTACCGCTGGTGTTGTATCTAACATGACCACCAACATTGGTGCTGAGCGTGGTGCGTATTACTTCAATTCCTCAACCGCTCATGCCTTCTACAATGCCTTTACTGCTCTGGGCGAGCGTGTCGAGAAACACCTTCATGGTGAGGTTGTTTCCTTTGGTACCTGCGTTCTTTATGCCTTTGACGGCAACCTTAAGGCACTTGAGGATCAGGTGGCGCTTAATAGAAAGCTTGGTCTCCCAACCACCTTGGCCGATCTGGACATTACTCCAGAATCAGTTGACGCTGACCTGGACATCATTGTTGAGCGAGCTCAGAAGACCAACGAGTGGGGTCGCGCTCCTTATGGATTTACACCTGATTGCTTCCGCCAGGCAATTCTTGATACCGATGCATACGGTAGGGCAGTTGCTTCTGGCGAGAAGGACCAAGAGACAGCAGCTCTTGATGTAATTGCTGCACATGCTCCTTCAGCTGAGACGGCTGTACCACGCAAGATGTAGTTGCAAGTAACCTGAAGAATCACTGTAGGAAGAGGACTTGTAGGACCCAGCTTTCTTAAGTCGCTTCACGGTTATATAAAAAGTTTATGTATCAAATGGCAGTTTATTTGGATAAGCTGCCATTTCTTTTAGTTGCAATTTTTATTCACTATTATTAACAAAAATCGGTAAAAACAAAAAATAACGCGTACGGTCGTTTTTTATCGGTGAAAGTCATATTGACTGTTTGTCACCGTGTTTTACCTTGTAATGGTTTATCTTAGTAACTATCAACTACGAGTATTGATGGATAACAAATCTATAAAATGCGTAGATTTCATAGATTAGCGCGGGGGTGAGCATGGCAGAGTTAAATGCATCGTTAGCAGTGAGTGACCAGGATGCATACTTGTTTGCGCAAGGTAAATGGTTCCAGAGCCACAAGAAATTAGGTGCACACCCTGCGGTTCAAGAAGATGGAGTTGAAGGTTATCATTTTGCGGTTTGGGCCCCCAATGCAGCCTCTGTCTCTGTTGTTGGAGACTTTAATAATTGGGATGAT
>JAHACE010000160.1 GCA_018376005.1 Atopobium sp.
GGAAGAGTTTGAACTCAGGCAGTTCCCCGAGGTAGCGGGCGCGATCCTCAAGTGGCCGCTCTCTGTTCTCCGCCTCTCCTCCACCAGTCGAGAAGAAGCACTCAAAGCTGCAGAGTTTATCATCACTGCATGGCGCTCCTATACCGACGAATCCGTCTCTGTTTATGCGGAAACTGACGGCGAGCCCCACAACACGGTTACCCCTGTTGTCCGCAAGCTTGAAAATGAGACTTACGAGGTCTTTCTTGCGCTGCGCTGCAACGTTATCAGCGAAAAGCATCCGCTTGGCATCTTCCATCCACATGCTGAGTATCACCACATCAAGAAAGAAAATATCGGACTCATCGAGGTCATGGGCCTTGCCGTGCTTCCGCCTCGTCTTGTGCCAGAGCTCAACAAAGTTCAGTCTGTTATGGAGCAGTGCCTGGCAAATGGCAAGAAAGCTAACGCAGTCTATGGACAGCTGACTACGGACTCCACCACCATTTCTCACGCCGATTGGGCTCGCCAGATCTACGCCAAGCTGCTTGAGCAGGGCGACGGTTCTAGCAAGGATGCCGCTTCGAAGAAGGACATCTCTTCCCTCTCGTCCGAGCAGCTCAAGAAGTACATTTACGACGAAGTTGGCATTGTCTTCTCGCACGTTTTAGAGGACGCCGGCGTATTCAAGTGGGACGAAGAAGGACGAGCAGCACAACATCGCTTCCTCGAGTCTCTGTAGCTGCTGCCGTCCACAGGTTCGCGCGCAGCTCACGATGCTCCACGTGCAATAACGTATCTCGCAATCGCAAAGATCACCCAGCAAGAGGGCCGAGGAAATCGGCTCTCTTGTTTTTTACCGCCAAATCGTCAGCCCACGACAGTTAAACAACGCTCAAGCACAGCAAAGTCAGATATTCTGTTGGATGTGGGGTCTGATTTGACCCTTCTAACACACCTATGTCGGATAATCTGTCGCAGATAGCTCTACTCAATGCCCGACCACACCTACGTCAGATTATCTGCATGTATCGAGAAGCCCGACCACATCTATGTCGGATAATCTGCATGTATCGAGAAGCCCGACCACAGTAAAGTCGGATAATCTGTCGATAGTTAACATATTTTTTGACATTGGTGTGTTATTTCTCTCTGAAACTGCAGAATATCAGCCATAGGTGTGCTCTCAGGGACAAAAATTGCAGATTATCCGCCATAGGTGTGTTGCGAAAATTCTAAAAGGACATATGTCTAAATTGATACAGTGTTTTACCAGCTGCTTTGTAATTTTCCCGTAAAGTCACTTTTCATTAACGTGCAAGCGTTGTCTTTCGCCAAAAAAAGAGGCGTCTACGTGAGTAGACGCCTCGAAACTTGCACGTAATAGCACGCTTTCCGTACTTGCGGCGCATGTCCGCACTTGCAGCGCGCGACGCGGGAGCGCCAGCTACTTCTTCTGGACGTACTTCAAGCAGTCAAGGGTAACTGCGGTCAGAATAATAACGCCCGAGAAGACAAACTGCAGGTTGGTATCGATACCAAGAATGGTCAGTGCGTAAGTCAGTGCAGTGAAGATAAGAACACCCACGGTAACACCGGAGATCTTACCAATACCACCGGTGAACGAGACGCCACCAACAACGCAGGCTGCGATTGCGTCCATGTCCCAGCCCTGGCCGTAAGCTGCGGAACCAGAGCCGACCATACGCATGCACTCGAGCCATGAACCAAATCCGTAGAGGATACCAGCCATAACAAAAGCGCCAACCATAACTCTAAAGACAGAGATACCGGAAACAGCTGCTGCCTCAGGGTTTCCACCTACAGCATAGAGGTTCTTACCAAAGGTGGTCTTGTTCCAGATGAACCAAACAATAGCAATAGCTGCGATTGCCCACAAAATAATTGATGGGAATTTTCCAATTCGTGGAATGACCATGTCTGGGATAGATGGCTCGATAGCACCAAAAGAAACACCCTTTGTTGCATAGGTAACAATACCAAAGATAATCAGCATGTTAGCCATGGTCGAGATGAATGGGTGCATCTTAAACTTAGCAGTAAAGAAGCCAGCAATACTGGTAAAGCAGGTGCAGAGAACAATACAGGTAACCAAAGCCATGATGATTCTGACAGGAATTGGAATACCAGTAAGGTCAAACGTGATACCAAAGACCTGACCAGTATTAATACCCTGGTGCATGATGATGGTTGA
>JAHACE010000161.1 GCA_018376005.1 Atopobium sp.
ACGACGAATAACTTCTTCTGGATCAAGGTTAAATCCACCAAGCTTGAAATCAGAACTGCCTGTACTAGTAAAGAAGATTGAAGAGACATTTGCAAGATGTACATTCCAGCTTGAACTTCCTGGGATGCCAAAAATCTCTGCCATCATAGAGCGCAAATAGCCGCCATGAGAAATACAAACAGTGCGTCCAGAAAGACTGGATAGCTCGTTAAGAATAGTGCGGCATCTGCTTCTTACCTGCTCATATGACTCTGCCTCTGGAGCAGGTATGGAATGGCCGTTTTTGTCTGAGGTCCAAGGAAACGTAAGGCCATAGGGCTTTAAAATCTCTTCTGCATCAGCAAAACGCTTGCTTTCTAGAATGCCAAAATCCATCTCTGCAAGGTCATCTTTTACCTCACAAGGAATACCAAGCTCGGTGGCGGCCATCTGGGCCATGTCTTTGCAGCGAGATAAAGGAGAGGTCCAAATTCTATCTGGATGAAATGCAACAAGCGCACGAACAGCGTGCTCTCGCTGTTCAACGCCATGCTCGGTAAGCTCAACGTCTCTTCTGCCGCTGAAAAAGCGCTGTGTATTAGCCACGCTTTCTGGATGGCGCATAAACAAAATGCGATGAACCTGAGCTGGAACTTCAAATGGCTGCATTATGTCTCCTCTCTGGGCGTGTTTGAGCTGTTTGACGTGCGCTTAGAAATCGTGCGAATAGTAATTACTTGCTAGCATGTAAAGGCATGATGGGAGAAGCACCAGGCTCTCTACCAATAGTGCGCTCCAGAGCGGCAACTTCCTCTTCTGTAAGAAGTCTCCACTCACCTTCTTTAACGCCTGTAAGATGGAGCGGCCCAAACGTGTCTCTGTGAAGTGCGAGAACTCTATGATGAATAGCCAGAAGCATCTTTTTGACCTGGTGCTTTCTGCCTTCTCTAATAGTTACGCTGACCAGGGAGTTTGGCTCTCCTCCACCGGTTTTTCCTAAACCCTGTGGGGCGAGAAGTGCCTTCATCTTGGCATCGTTGGATACAATCTCAACCTCAGCAGGAGCAGCAGGACCGTCTTCAAGCTCAATACCTTCACGCAAGCGATTTAGCTGCTCTTCTGTAGGTGTACCTACTACATGAGCAACATAGTGCTTCCATACATGCTTTGAGGGATGCAAAAGCTCTTGTGCCATCTGGCCATCGGTAGTAAAGAACAAAAGACCCGTGGTATCCATATCAAGACGTCCAACAGGGAAAAGTCCCGGGTATCTGTCAGTGGGAACCATGTCCACAATGGTTGGTCTACCCTGAGGATCTTTCATAGTAGTTAAGTAACCTGCAGGTTTGTTGAGCATCAAGTAGACGGGTTTCTCGGCAATTGAGCAGACAATACCGTCAACTGCAACAACATCTACCAACGGATCAACCTTACTGCCAAGCTCGGTGACTACCTGGCCGTTGACCGTGACGCGACCAGAGGTCATCAGGCGCTCTGATCCACGGCGACTAGCCACTCCCGCGCGCGCCAAAAAGCGCTGCAGGCGCATGGGGACAATACGCTCTTCTGCCACGGCCTATGCATCCTCTTGCGTATCGTAGCTGTCTCCCAAAAGGGAGCGTTCATCGTCAATGTCTTCTGCGGCTTCTTCTAGCGTTGAAGTGAAGCTTCTGCCGGAGAGTCTCTCGCGAATAAACTGCTTGGACTCCTCGTCAGGGGCAAAATCTTCCAGTGGCGGCAACTCTCGCAAAGACTTGAGGCCAAAGCGCTCTAAGAAAAGGGCTGTTGTGCCATAGAGAATGGCTTGTCCCCTATCTGCCTCTTTGCCCACTTCACGCACAAGGTTTTTCTCGCGAAGTGAAGAGATGACGCCATCAGAGTTAACACCACGAATAGCTCGGACGCCTTCACGAGTAACAGGCTGGTGATAAGCAATAACCGCCAGCGTCTCTAGAGCTGCCTGAGAAAGGCGACGCGTATCCCAGGAGAGCACAAAATCGCTGACTAGCTGATGGTGAGCTGGGTGCGTAAAGAGACGCCAACCGCCAGCTACCTCTCTGAGCTGAAATCCTCTGTTGCAGCGCGTGTACTCCTCTGCAAGCTCTTTGAGCGCTTGGGCAACCTCGGCAGGAGCTGCATTGGTAACCTTGGAAAAGTCGGCCGTGGTGATTGCATCTGTTGCAACCAAAAGCAGTGATTCTAGTGCCGTCTGCTGGACGTCTTGGAGCGCATTTTGAGACAAGTTAAATCCATCAAGAGTTGGCTCATCACCAGATAGTTCTTCTAGTTCCAAAAGAACCGACTCATCAAGCTGGTATGAATCTGCGCCCTCTATATGCTCAATCTCAATCTCGCCAAAGATGACATCTTGCTGAACACGAACTAGACCGCGCTTAAAGAGCTCAAGTACTGCCAAAAAGTTTGCAACCACAATTTCTGGCGTATCTTGACCGTCTAAGAGCTCAGAAAACGTCACCTTGCCCTTAGAGCGCGTGAGTCGGTCCACAGAAGCTACCGTCAGAGCTACTGGGAGCCTTTTTGGTGCCACATGTTCTGCTTCAAGCAAGAATGTCTCACGTTTTGAGTCAATGTCCGCACAGATGACGGCAAGGCTTCTAAGGGTAATGCCCTCAAGATAGTCTGGCATAAGATTCAAGAAATCAGGATCTGGGCCCACTGAGCGTGGGAACATGTACGATTCTGCTTCCATACGACTACCTAGCGCAGCACCCGCATTTCTGAACTGTTTATAGGCAATAAGGCGAGCAATAAGAACTTCTCGCGCCTCATCAGGAGAAAGCCCGTCCAGCTCGTCATCATACTCATCTTCATCGTATGAGCTTTTGAGCGAAACATCTTGAGGCACCAAGGCATGAGCTTTCATGTCCAAAAGCGTTGACGCAACAAGGACAAAGTCACTGGCAACGTCTAGGTCAAGCTCTTCCATGGCGTCCACTTCTGCCAGGTACTGATCAGCAACCTCAGAGATAGAAATAGAGCCGATGGCAACTTTTTG
>JAHACE010000162.1 GCA_018376005.1 Atopobium sp.
AAGGCCAGCCTTCCACGCAGGACTACCCTCTTCAACGGACTCAATAAGCGCACCAAGTCCACCAGATTTTGTATTTCCGTAGTCTGCGCGCTGTTCCATATTAGGCGCCTACGATTTGTTCAATAGCAGATTTGACTGCGTTGATGTGAGCCTCTGGCGTCGAAGCTCCGGCGGTAATACCAATATGCTCTGCTCCCTCAAACCAAGAAGCTTGCAGCTCATCAGCGCCTTCAATGTGATAGGTTGCGGGACAATAGAGCTTTGAAATCTCTGCCAAACGGGTAGTGTTTGCAGAAATCCTACCGCCGATGATAATCATGACGTCAGACTCTTTTGCAAGCCTCATGCACGAGTCCTGGTGGCCTGCGGTGGCCTCGCAGATGGTATTCATGACGCGAAGCTCGTCAACAAGCGGAAGTACCGCGTTAACTACTTCAGAGAGCTTAGCGGCGCTCATGGTGGTCTGACAAAGAACCTGGTACGTGAGCAAGTGTTGCCTCAACTTCAGGGTGTCCGGACTCTCCCACCACGTACACGGCATAGCCCTGTTTGGCGAGAAGTTCTGCAGCTCCGTGAGCTTTCTTTACAAACGGACAGGTTGCATCTAACACGTCAACACAGCCGTCCTTGGCAATCTGCTCCTCTTGGGGAGTTACGCCATGGGTGCGCAACAATAGCGCACTTCCTTTAGCCGCAGAGGCAGAATCAACAACCTCTACGCCCTGGTCTTTAAGGGACGTAACAACGCGAGGGTTATGGATAAGCGGACCAAGCGTACGCACGGGCGCATGAGCATCTTTGACGGCCAGCTGGACCATTTGAAGAGCTCTTTCTACGCCGTAACAAGCACCTGCTTCGTCAGCAATTTTGATAGTAGGCACGAACTAATTCCTTCCGGGATGCTCTTTGAGCATTGCATCTCTTAGCTCGTATACCCTCTCCATGGCCACTTCTTCCATCTCTTTTGCCTGATCTTTACGCTTCGTAGAAGTCAGATCACTAAAAGAAACCTTCTGACCAGCGCGAAGATACACCTTTACAGGCTTAACCAGAGGAGAACCTTTTTTCTTAATATCAAGCGCACCAATAATAGCTAGTGGCTGAACATCCACCTTGGCAAGCTGTGCGATAAGAGCAAAACCGCCATGAGTTTCTCCACGTTCAGTATTGCTTCTGACTCTGGTACCCTCAGGATAAATGAGAAGCATTTCTCCTCTAGAAAGAGCCGTGGTTGCGCGACGAATTGCCTTCATATCGGCAGTTCCGCGATCTACTGGGATACCGCCCAGTCTAGAAAGCGCCCACTGAAGCGGTTTGAATTTGTTGAACTCACTCTTGTAGATGGTTCTCACGGGGATACCGTGAACAAGGAGGTGAACAACAGTAACAATGGGGTCCAAAAACGTTGGATGGTTCATGATAAGAACGCGAGGGGTCTTATCGCCAACAAAGAGCTGGTCATTGTCCCAGCGCCATCTAAACCAAATTTTTGTAATCAGTCCAAGCACACTGACTGCCAGCCATTTAAAGAACTTGGCTGGAGCTGGAAAATCAGCAAGCGCGGTATCGTAATAATCGTCAAATGAGTTTCCGCCAAAAGGACGCAAACGCTTAGATGCCGCTGCTATAGAAGACTTTTTCTCGGAGCGTTTAGGCTCTTCCGTGTGAGACTTCCCGTCATCAGAAGAGCTGCTCTCTGATCCATTTCCCTGGTGAGAAGCCCTGTGATTGCGGATATCTCTTTTGCCGAGCCCAGGATGCAGGGCAATAATAGCTGCAATAACCTCTTCAACAGAAAGCGCAGAAGAGTCAATGTGGTGGGCATCTTCTGCAGCACGAAGTGGAGCTGCCTTCCGCTCAGAATCAGCCTTATCGCGAGCCTTGATGTCTTCGAGAATCTTCTCCTCACTCTTGGCGTCTACCTGGGCATCGTTTCCGGTAGCTGCGTCTCCACCCTGGCGCTGAACGGCTCGGCGGTGAGCTCGAGCAGCAGGGTCTGCGGTCAAGAAGACCTTTACATCAGCTTCGGGGAATACCACGGTGCCAATGTCACGACCTTCAGCAACTACATCGCCATTCTCGCCAGCACGACGCTGAAGCGTGACCATAGCCTCACGGACCTCAGGGATGGCTGCAACAGCACTAACGTTTCTGTCTACCTCGGGAGTACGAATCTCTGTTGTAACGTTTGAGCCGTTTGCGTAGACGGTCTGGCCGTTTGCGGAGTTACCAAACGAGATACTGATGCTACGTGCAACCTGAATGATTTTCTCGGTATCAGTCATATCGATGCCTTGACGAAGGCATTCTACGGTTACGGAGCGATACATTGCACCCGTATCAAGGAAAATCAAATCCAGGCGATCAGAAAGGGCGCGAGCAACCGTAGACTTTCCGGAGCCTGCTGGGCCGTCAATAGCAACAATCATTACTTATCCCCCTTGGTGACACCCCAAATGTCACGAAAATCGTAA
>JAHACE010000163.1 GCA_018376005.1 Atopobium sp.
AGCGCGGAAGTCCTCACGGGACTGCTTGAGGCGATCAATCTCATCAAGCTCAGTCTGCTTCTCTGCAAGAGCCTGACGGATAACCTCACGAGCCTTCTGATCTGCCTCGTTGCGAATGCGCTCTGCGTTTGCACGAGCGTCTGCAACAAGCTTATCTGCGCTCTGCTGAGCAACAATGAGGACCTGAGAAATCTGGTGCTCAGATGCAGCAATAGCTGCAGCGTTTGTCTCCTCAACAGAAGGAACGCTTGCGTTCTCCTCAAGGTTTGCAACCTGTGCCTGTGCTGCAGCAAGCTGCTGCTCAGTGCTGGTCAGACGGCCCTTAAGGTCAGCGATCTTTTGAAGCATTGCATCAACCTCAGAAGCGAGTTGCTCAAGAAATGCGTCAACTTCCTCTGGATTGTAGCCGGTCTCAGCAGGAGAGAATGTCTGCTGCTCGATGTCTGCTGGTGTGATTGCCATCTTTGTTCCCTTTCAGTCTGCGAGTAGACGTACCACACATCATAACTACTCAGTTTGTACCACAAGATTAAGCACAAAAAGTGCAACAATCGGTGAGAGATCAACGCCAGAAATTGGAGGAATTACGTTCCTAAACACACTGAGGTATGGCTCAACAATTTTGCCAATTGCCTCAAGAATGTTCTTAACCGAATCATTTGAAACGGTAATCCAAGAGGACAGGCACCATACCACAATGCAGAAGCTGTAAATCCTCAACAAAGTATAGAGCGAGTTCAAGACATAATACGAAAACACAAAAACCTCCAGTTACCTGGTAATCTCGCCCTCATCAGCAAGCTTATCAAGATCAGCCTGCGTCAAAGAGATGCCATGAGGAAGTACAACAAAAACGCGGTCAGCAACTTCTTCAACAGCGCCGTCAAGTCCATAAGAAAGGCCAAAACTGAAGTCCAAAATTCTCTTAGCAACCTCAATGTTGGTGTTTTTAAAGATAAGGACAACTGGCTGACCAGTACGAACACGACGAACTACCGACTGAACATCATCATAAGAAACAGGACGAAGAACGTATGGTGGCAGCTGTCCGGAATAGCTTGTACGGCTCACAGGACGAAGACCAATATCACCAGGAGTTGGCAGATTTGGGCTCACAGTATGCTCGTAAGAAGGAGTGTATCCAGAAGGCTCCTGACGAGATGCATACGCAGAAGCGCGCGAACGCATATCCTGCTGAGGATTGTAAGAAGCGGCTGGATTAGTGCTGATTGGCTTGCCAGAGCGCGTATACACAGAAACGCTCTCTGCCTCTGGTCTGGATGGATTGCCCAGTAGTCTGTTGGAAGCGCCTTGCTGTGCACGATCATCGTACGAACGTGGAGAAGCTGCATCTACCTCGTCATAACCTTCGTCGCCGTAATACTCATCGTCGTAGTACTCGTCGTCCTGACCACCACGAAGCTTTGCTCTTAGCGTATCAAGAATGCTCATCATTGTGCCTTTCTGTAACGCACGTAACTTCTTACTACTGTATCAAAAACTTGCAACTATTTTAGTGCCCACTCAACGTATAGGCTGGGTCAAACAATACTCGACCCAGGCGAATAGTAGTAGAACCCTCTTCAATGGCATACGTAAAGTCATCACTCATGCCACAAGAAAGAACATCTAACTTCAAACCAACTTGTTGGCTCAAGCAATCACGCAATTCTCGAAGTCCTGAGAATGTTCTCTTTGCGCGCTCTGAATCATCTTTTGGTGCCATAGTCATCAGACCTACAACAGAAATGTGAGGAAGCTCAACAATCTTTTGAATAGACTCTGACACTTCTTCTGGCGAGAAACCCGATTTTGAGGCTTCAGCGGAGACGTTTACCTCAAGGAGAACAGACTCCTCAGTACCCTTCACCTCAGCACGCTTTGAAACCGCCTCTGCAAGGTGCTCGGAAGAAATTGAATGAATGTAGCGAACCTTGCCAACTACCTGGTTAATCTTGTTCTTCTGAAGATTACCAATCATGTCAAAAGATATCTCAGACGCAAAAGGAGCCTCAGATAAACACGTCAGTTTATGTGTCAGCTCTTGTGGGCGATTCTCGCCAAAAACCCTATAGCCTGCCTTATAAGCTGCAAGGACAGCCTCAACAGGAACGGTTTTGGAGACAGCTACAATTTCAATCTCAGAGGCGATTCTGCCGGACTTTTTTGCAGCATCCGCCACAAGTGACTCAATCTGAGCTCTACGAGCCTTTATAAACTCAAGATATTCGTCTGAATCGTACGCCATAGCCATCATCTCTTGCGGTGAATACATCAATATCTTACGTAACGTTTAACGACTTTTGTCGTAGACCTAAACACCTTCTCCGATAGCGCTAAACGTCTTCTACCCTACTTTGACGCCATGTAAGCAACAGCCGCGTGTCTTCCGCACTTGCCATGCTCTGCTCGGTACGAGAAGAACCGCTCAGTTGTAGAGGCGGTCGAGTCAGTAACCTCTTCAATAGCAGACGCGCGTACACCAGCATCTACCAGTGCGGCTCTGACGGCATATCCAAGATCTAAGTACCTCTC